>OZ253543.1:0-175000 GCA_965262555.1 Vicinamibacterales bacterium | reverse complement strand
CGCCGTCCGCCATCACTCCCGCGCCCCGCGTCCGCGCGTCCGTCACACCGGCGGCGTCTGCGCGACCGGCGCGTACTCCACCCGGCGATCTCCCGACCGCACCTCCCCGATGACCGCCGCGCCCACCTCACCGCAGGTGATCAGCTTCGCCAGCACCGCGTGCGCGTCGTCTGGCGCGCAGGCCACGACCAGGCCGACCCCCATGTTGAAGGTCCGGTACATCTCCGCGTCCGGCACCTCGCCCGCTGTCTGGAGCCACTCGAAGATCGGCAGGCGCGGCCAGCGCTCCGGATCGATGACCGCCATGCACGCCTCCGGCAGAATGCGCGGGACATTGTCGGTCAGACCACCGCCCGTGACGTGCGCAATCCCCTTCACGCGACCGGTCTCGATCGCCGGCCGCACGGTCGCCAGGTACGACCGGTGCGGCCGGAGCAGCTCTTCTCCCACCGTGCAGCCGAGCGCCTCGACCTCCGCGTCCACCCGAAGGCCGAGCCGCTCAAAAACGATCTGCCGCGCCAGCGAGTAGCCGTTCGTGTGGAGCCCGCTCGACGGCAGGCCGATCAGTGCATCGCCCGGGGCGATCGTCCGCCCGTCGATGATCCGCGTCCGGTCGACGAGGCCGACGACGAAGCCTGCCAGGTCGTACTCGCCGTCGGCGTAGAACCCCGGCATCTCGGCCGTCTCGCCCCCCAGCAACGCGCAGGCGTTCTCCCGGCAGCCGTCTGCCACCCCGGCGATCACCTCCGCGGAGACCTCCGGCGCCAGGCGGCCGGTGGCCAGGTAGTCGAGGAAGAATATCGGCCGCGCCCCCTGCACCAGGATGTCGTTGACGCAGTGGTTCACGAGGTCGATCCCCACCGTGGTGTGGACGCCGGCGACGAACGCCACGCGGAGTTTCGTTCCGACGCCGTCGGCACTCGCCACCAGCACCGGCTCATCCATCCCGCTCAGTTCCGGTCGGAACAGCCCGCCGAACGCTCCGATGTCGCTCAGCACACCGTCGGTGAACGTGGCCCGGGCGAGGTGCTTCACCCGTTCCACCACCGCCAGGCCCGCGTCGATGTCAACCCCCGACGTCTTGTAGTCCATCGTCATCCGACGTCAGAACTCCAGCACCAGCATCGCCGCTTCGGCCGCCGCCCGCGCGCGATCCGTTCGCGCCCCGTCCCAGTAGGTGTCCCGCATCAGGACGTAGAACCGCTCCTCCGCGAGATCCTCGTCCAGCATCTCGAAGGCGTCGCGCAGCAGGAGCAGCACGCCGTCCAGGTCGCCGCGCGCCGCGATCGTCTCGAACGCCAGCGCCGGCGTACGGAGCGCAACTGTCCCGAGTGCGAGGGCAATCGGGGCGCGCCCCGGATTGACCGCATCGACGCCGGCGTCAAGCAAGCCCTCGAGCGCGTCCCCATGTCCAGCCATCGCCAGCGCGGAAGCGGCCGACGCCGCCGCGCGCAACAGTTCCTGATCGTCACCGGCCCGTTCAACGCCGTACTCGATCGCTCTGACGACGTAGTCCACCTGGCTGGGACAGTCGACGTCAAGCAGGCAGAGTGTGGCGGAGACGATCGGCTGGTCCGTACCGGACGGATCGACGGCGGTCGTCTGCAGCGCCCGCAGCGCCCGGCCGTCGCCGATCTTGCCGAGCGCGAGCAGCGCGTCGTCGCGCAGCGGCCCCTGCTCGGCGGCAAGCGACAGTAGCGGGTTAGCCGCCCAGGCAGCCCGCTGATCGCCCAGCGCCTCGATCACCCCGGAACGGAACGCGGTCTCGCCCCGGTTGATGTCGGCCGTCAACTGCCCCTGCACCGCCGGGTGATCGCCGTGCGCCGCCAGCGCGCGGATCAACTGCGGCCGGACGAACTCCGAGCCTTCCTGCCCGAGCGCCGCCAGCAGTTGCGGCGCCAGCGCGGGGTCGGGCCGGTACGCCAGCCGCTCGTACGCAACGGCGCGAACCCGGTCGTTCCGCGAGGCGAGCGCCTCGCGGAAGTAGGCGTCCACCTCCGGAACGGGGTAGCCGGAGAGGATCACTGCGGCGCGGAACTGCACGTAGGTGTCGGGATGGGTCCGGGCAGCGTTCAGCAACGCCGGCACCACGACCGCGGCGTCGGTTCGCCGCACGGTGCGCGACGCCTCGACGCGCGCCTCGTGGCTGAAATCGCCCAGCGCGGTGATTGCGTCCGTGATCGCCACCGGCGTCTGCGCCCGGACCGGCGCGCCTCCCGCCCCACCGGCGGTCAACGCCCCTGCCACGGTAGCGGCCAGCGCGGCGCGGCACACGCTCACGGCTCGTCCGGCGCGCCGCCCCTCGCCACGGTCTCCAGCGCCGGCGCTGGATCCGGATCCGGATCCGGCGCCATCTTGAGCACCATTTGCATGTAGGCGTCAGAGTCCTGCGGCGGCGGCACCGGGTAGTCACGCGTGAAGCAGGCGGCGCAGTAGTGTTCGCTCCTGTCTCCCACCGCAGCGCGCAGCCCCTCGACGCTCAGATACGCGAGCGTGTCGGCCCCCATGAAGTCGCGGATCTCGTCGATGCTGCGCGTCGAGGCGATCAGCTCGTCGCGGTGCGGCGTGTCGATGCCGTAGTAGCAGGGCGACACCGTCGGCGGGCAACTGATCCGCATGTGTACCTCGGTCGCACCGACCGCCTTGATCATCGAGACGATCTTCTGACTGGTGGTGCCGCGCACGATCGAGTCGTCCACCAGCACGACGCGCTTCCCCTCCAGCACGCTCCGGACCGTGTTCAGCTTCACCCTCACGCTCAGGCCGCGGACCGACTGGTGGGGCTGAATGAACGTGCGGCCGACGTAGTGGTTCCGGATCAGCCCCATCTTGAGCGGAAGGCCGGAGCTCTCCGCGTAGCCGATGGCAGCGACCACGCCCGAGTCGGGAATCGGGACGACGACGTCGGCGTCGACGCTCGATTCCTCGGCCAGGCGGCGGCCCAGGTCCGTCCGGACCTCGCTGACGCTCTGGCCGAAGACGTCGCTATCGGGCCGCGCGAAGTACACATGCTCGAAGACGCAGTGCGACAGCGGCGTCCGCGGGAACGGCGTGTACGAGCGCAGGCCGTCGTCGCTAATCACCAGCACCTCGCCCGGCTCGATGTCCCGCTCGTAGGTGGCGCCGATCAGATCCATCGCGCAGGTCTCGGAGCAGACGACGTAGGCATCGCCGATCCGGCCCAGCGCAAGCGGGCGGAACCCGTGCGGGTCGCGCACCGCGATCAGGTTCTTCGGCGTCAGCAGGACGAGCGAGAAGGCGCCGCTCACCTGCAATACCGACTCGACGATCGCATCCTCCGGCGTCGCCGCGGTCGACTTCGCATACAGGTGCAGCACCACCTCGGTATCGCTGTTGGTCTGGAAGATCGAGCCTTCCTTCACGAGCCGCTCGCGCAGCTCGGTGGCGTTCACGAGGTTGCCGTTGTGGCAGAGCGCGATCTGACCGTGGGCGCAGTCGATCAGGATCGGCTGCGCATTGACGATCCGGCTGTCGCCGGACGTCGAGTACCGAACATGGCCGATGGCGGAGGAGCCCGACAGGTTGCCGAGCACGCGGTCGTTGAACGCGTCGCCCACGTAGCCCATCGCGCGCGACAGCTTCAAGCGACCGTCGTCCGCCGCGGCGATGCCGGCCGATTCCTGCCCGCGATGTTGCAGCGCGTAGAGCCCGAGGTAGGTGATCGACGACGCCTCCGCATGGCCATGGATGCCGAAGACGCCACAGTTGTCGTGGAACTTGTCGTCGTCCATCAACGGGGTCATCCGGATTGTGCGACCCGGCGTCCGGCCGGCCGCCGGCGGCGTCGTGGCGTTCCGCTCGGTCATGCTGCGGGCTCCTCAAAGTGGCGAGACAGGCCGGTCGACCAGGCGTGCTCCGCATCGGCGAGCGGCACGTCGACCGGTGCGCCCGGTTCCCCCTCGACGGCGAACCGCAGCCGCGCGCCGCCGGTTCGGCCCAGGACACGCGCCGGAACCCCGGCCGACGCCGACACCGCCACCACCCGGTTGGCGTCCGCCTCGCGCGCCGAGACCACGATCTGCGATGCCGCCTCGCCGAAGAGCGCCGCGGCGACACCGCCGGCGCCGGGCGCGGCGGGGGGGAGCGTGACGTCGCAGCCGAGGCCGCCGCTGTCGAACGCGCACTCGGCAACCGTCACCGCCAGGCCCCCGTCGCTGCAGTCGTGCGCCGAGCGGACGATCCCCGCAGCCGCCAGCAGCACCATCAGCTCCTGCAGCGCCCGCTCGCCCGCCAGGTCGATCGCCGGCGGCGTCCCCTGCACTAGACCGTGCCTCACCTTCAGGTATTCGCTCCCGCCCAGCGTCCCGCCCGGTGCGCCAAGCAACAGGACGATGTCGTCCGCCGCCTGGAACGACCGCCCGACCACTCGTTCCGCCTCTTCCATTATCCCCACCACGCCCAGGACCGGCGTGGGGAGGATCGCCCGCCCGTCGGTCTCGTTGTAGAGACTGACGTTCCCGCCGGTAATCGGGATCCCGAGCGTCCGGCACGCCTCGCCGATCCCGGCGACCGCGCGGGCGAACGACCACATGATCTCCGGCCGCTCCGGATTACCGAAGTTGAGGCAGTTGGTGGCGCCGGCTGGCTGCGCCCCGGCGCAGGCGACGTTGCGCGCCGACTCGGCGACCGCCAGCATCGCGCCGCGGTACGGGTCGAGCCAACAGTAGCGCCCGTTGCCGTCGACCGAGAAGGCGAGCGCGCGGCCGGTCCCCTTCACCCGCACGACGCCGGCGCCGGCGCCGGCCGGCGCAATCGTGTTGGTCCGGACCATGTGGTCGTACTGCCGGTAGATCCAGCGGCGGCTGGCGAGGCCGAGCGAGCCGACCAGGCGCAGGAACGTGCCGTTCGTCACCGCGTCCGCCGCGAGCGCCGCGGCGTCGAGCGTCTGCCGCCCCGCCAGATCGTCCGGCTCGCGCATCGGCCGGTCATAGAGGGGCGCCTCGTCGGCAAGCGGCCGATTCGGGATCTCCGCTGCCACCGTCCCGCCGTCACGCACACGTAACAGGCCGTCGCCGGTCACCTCGCCGATCCGGACCGCGTGCAGGTCCCACTTCGCAAAGATCCGGTCCACTTCCGCTTCCCGCCCCTGCCGGACGATGAACAGCATCCGCTCCTGCGACTCGGAGAGCATGATCTCGTACGGCGTCATGTCCGACTCCCGCTGCGGCACGCGCGCGACGTCGAGGTCGATGCCCGAGCCGCCCCGCGCCCCCATCTCGCACGACGAGCAGGTGAGCCCAGCCGCCCCCATATCCTGCAGGCCGACCAGGGCGCCGGTCTCGAGCACTTCCAGGCACGCCTCAAGCAGCAGCTTCTCCATGAACGGGTCGCCCACCTGCACGTTCGGGCGCTTCTCCGAGGAGGCGTCGTCGAACTCGGCGGAGGCCATCGTCGCACCATGGATCCCGTCGCGGCCCGTCTTTGCGCCGACGTAGTAGACGGCGTTGCCCGTCCCTTCGGCGCGGCCACGGATGATGCGGTCGACCGGCGCCACGCCGAGGCAGAAGACGTTGACCAGCGGGTTGCCGGCGTAGCTTCCGTCGAACCCCACCTCGCCGCCGACGGTCGGAATCCCGATGCTGTTGCCGTAGCCGGCGATCCCGGCCACGACGCCGTCGATCAGCCGGCGCGTCGGCGCGGAGTCGATCGGTCCGAACCGGAGCGAGTCGAGCAGCGCAATCGGGCGCGCTCCCATCGTGAAGATGTCGCGGATGATGCCGCCTACGCCGGTCGCCGCCCCCTGGTACGGCTCGATGAACGACGGGTGGTTGTGCGACTCGATCTTGAAGACCGCCGCGAGGCCGTCGCCGATGTCGATGACGCCCGCGTTCTCGCCCGGCCCCTGCACGACGCGCGGCCCGTCGGTCGGGAGCGTCCGGAGGTGGAGGCGCGAGCTCTTGTAGCTGCAGTGCTCCGACCACATCACCGAGAAGATCCCCAGCTCGAGCAGGTTGGGATGCCGGCCCAGGATCCGGACGATCCGGTCGTACTCATCAGCCGTCAAACCGTGGACGGCGACCGTCGCATCGTCGATCCGCACGCCGCCGGGCTCTGCATCGTGCGCACTCATCCCGTGGTCCCAGCCATCTCGGCCGCGCCGGCGACGGCGGATACCGCGGCCGCTCCGTCCATTGCACCAAGCGTGGCGGCAACCGACTCGAAGATGACGCGGCCGTCGGTGCTGCCGACCGCTGCCTCGCACGCCCGCTCCGGGTGCGGCATCAGCCCCGCGACGTTGCGCGCGCGGTTGCAGACGCCGGCAATCGCGGCGATCGATCCGTTGACGTTCCACCGCTCGTCGCGCGCCCCGTCGGGCGCGGCGTAACGGAAGATCACCTGGCGCCGCGCCTCGAGGTCTGCCAGCGTCGCCGCGTCGGCGTAGTAGTTCCCCTCGCCATGCGCGATCGGAATCCGAAGCACCTGTCCCTCGGCAGCAAGCCGCGTAAACGGCGTGTCGGTCGCCTCGACGCGCAGGTGGACGTGCTCACAGATGAACTTCAGGCCGCGGTTCCGCCGCATGCCGCCCGGCAGCAGTCCCGCTTCCAGCAGAATCTGAAAGCCGTTGCAGATGCCGATCACCGGGCCGCCAGCGGCGGCGAATTCCGTGACGCGCTGCATGATCGGCGACAAACGCGCGATGGCGCCGGTCCGGAGGTAGTCGCCATAGGAAAAGCCGCCCGGCAGCACCACCAGATCGGCGCCGCCCAGATGCTCGGCTTTGTGCCAGACGAGCTCCACCTCGTAGCCCAGCACTGGCCCGAGTGCGTGGTACGCGTCGTGGTCGCAGTTCGATCCGGGGAACACGACCACTGCCGCCTTCATCCCTCCATCACCTCCACGCGGTAGCTCTCGATCACCGGGTTCGCGAGCAGGCGGTCGGCTACCTCAGTTGCGAGCGCTCGCGCTTCGTCGGCCGACGCCGTATCGAGGTCGAGCTCGAAGTACTTCCCCTGGCGGACGTCGCGCACCGCACGGTAGCCAAGCGATGCGAGCGCACCGCTGATTGTCTTGCCCTGCGGGTCGAGGATCGACCGCTTCAGCGTGACGTAGACCTTCGCCGTCACGACGCCCTCCCCTGCGCGCCGACGCCGACCGCCGCGCGGCGCTCCGCCGCGCCGCCCGCACCGCCTGCGTCAAGCGCGCGCGCCATGATCTCGTCGACATGCCGGAGCTGCACGTCGAGGTCGAATGCCTCCTCGATCGCCTCCGGTGGCAGCACCGCGGTCACGTCCGGGTCGTCGAGCAGCAGCGTCCTGAAGTCGCGCTGTTCGTCGTGCGACCGCATCGCGTTGCGCTGCACCAGCAGGTAGGCCTCCTCCCGCGACACCCCCCGCTTCGCCAGCTCCAGCAGCACCGTCCCGGAGAACACGACGCCACGCGAGCGCTCCAGGTTCTCACGCATGCGCTCTGGGTAGACCACGAGATCGCGCACGATCCGCGTGAAGCGACGGATCATGTGGTCGAGCGCGCAGAAGCTGTCGGGCACGATCACCCGCTCGACCGACGAGTGCGAAATGTCCCGCTCGTGCCAGAGCGCGATGTTCTCGAGCGCCGCCACGAGATTCGCCCGCACGAGGCGCGCCAGCCCGGTTACCTGCTCGCAGCCGATCGGGTTCCGCTTGTGCGGCATGGCCGACGAGCCCTTCTGCCCCCTGGCGAACGGCTCGGCCACCTCGCCGATCTCGTTCCTCTGCAGGCCGCGCACCTCGACGGCAAACTTCTCCAGCGACGCCGCGGTGATCGCGAGCGCCGCGAGTAGCTCGGCGTGACGGTCGCGCTGAATCACCTGCGAGGCGACCGGGGCGGGCGCAAGCCCAAGGCGGGCGCATACCCCCTGCTCGATCGCCGGGTCGAGATGCGCGTAGGTACCAACCGCGCCCGACAGCTTGCCGACGCTGATCCCGTCGCGCGCCCGAACGATCCGCGCGCGGTCGCGCGCGAGCTCCGCATACCAGAGCGCGAGCTTCACGCCGAATGTCATCGGCTCGGCATGGACTCCGTGGGTCCTCCCGATCATCGGCGTCCGCCGGTGCGCCTCCGCCTGCGTGCGGACGGCGTCGCGCAGGGCATCGAGGTCCGAGAGGAGCAGGTCGCACGCCTCGCGCATCTGGAGCGCCGCCGCCGTGTCGATCACATCGGACGACGTCATGCCGAAGTGGAGCCAGCGCGCCGACGGGCCCACCTGCTCGGCGACCGCGGTGGTGAACGCAATGACGTCGTGCTGCGTCGTCGCCTCGATCTCCGCGACGCGGGCGGCGTCGACCGCCCCCCGCTCGCGGATGTCGCGCGCCGCGTCGTCCGGGATCAGGCCATGCTCCGCCATCGCCGCGGCGGCGGCGATCTCGACACGCAGCCAGGTGTCGTAGCGCCGCTGCTCCGTCCAGATGCGCCCCATCGCGGCCGGCGTGTAGCGGGGGATCATCCAGGTCCTGCCTCGTGTCGCTGTCGGTGCGGCGTCAATCCAGGGCGAGCCGTGACGGATCAATCGCGTCCGTCAGCGGACCGACCACCGCGCCGCCCAAGGCGTACGTCCGGAACAGGTCGTTCGCCACGCGCTGCACGTCGTCCACCGTCACCTCGTCGATGGCGGCGATCTCCTCGGCGATGGTCACGTAGCGCCCCAACAGCATCTCGAACCGCCCGAGGTTCGAGGCCCGACGGCTCGTGCTCTCGAATGCGAGCCTGCAGTTGCACTTCGCGCCATCCCTTGCCCGCTGCAGTTCGTCGTCCGGTACCGGGGTCGACTTGAGCCGGCGCAGCTCCGCGACGATCAGGTCGACCACTTCGCCCACCGACCTCCGGTCGCAGGCGGCGTAGACGGTCACCTGACCGGCGTCGCGGTACGCGCTCAGATCGCTCCCCACCGAGTAGGCGAGGCCGCGCCGCTCACGCACCTGCTGGAACAGGCGGGAGCTCATCGTCCCGCCCAGGATGTCGTCGAGGATCATCAGCGTGTGGTGGTCCGGATGACCGTACGGGTAGCCGCTCACGCCGAGGCAGATGTGCACCTGCTCGATACGCCGCTCGTACAGGTCGAGCCGGATCGCCGCCTCCGGCCTGGTCGCCTGCAGCGGCTCGCCCCCGGGCGGCACGTCGGCGAACGCCTCGCCAACGAGCGACGTCAGGTGATCCGGATCGACGTTCCCGGCGGCCGCCACGATCAGGTTGTCCGCCCGGTACGCCCGGCCGAAGTAGTCGCGCAGCGCATGGCCATCGAACCGGGACACTGACTGCGCGGTGCCCAGGATCGGCCGGCCGAGCGGATGGTCGGGCCAGAACTCCCGGCTGAACAGCTCGTACACCAGGTCGCCCGGCGAGTCCTCCACCATCTTGATCTCTTCGAGCACGACGTTCCGCTCGCGTACCAGCTCATCCTCGGGAAACGTCGGACGGAGCAGGAGATCGCTCAGCAGATCGACGGCCTGCGGCAGATGCTCGTCGAGTGTCAGCGTGCCGTAGCCGGCGAACTCGTACGCCGTAAACGCATCGAGGTGTCCGCCGATGGCATCCACTTCCTGCGCGAGCCGTTCGGCGGTGCGCGTCTCGGTCCCCTTGAAGAGCATGTGCTCGACGAAGTGGGCGATCCCGGCGTGCGCCGTCCCCTCGTGGCGCGCGCCTCGCGCCAGGTAGACCCACAGATTGACGGAGTGGACCCGCGGGATCGGATCGATCAGCAGGCGGAGGCCACTCGGCAGCACCCGCCGCGTCATTGGCGCGTCGAAACCGTTGAGCGTGGCCTGGACCGAGAAAGCGGAACGGGCGGGCTGGCCGGTCGTCTGGGACACGTAAATGTCTGTACAGCTTATAGTTAGGAGCTCCAGAGGGTACCCGGATCATACCACGCCAGGCGCGCGGGCGGCAACGGCGCGTGTACGATGGGTGCGGGCCGCCGCGGCGGGCGCGCGCGCCCTCAACCGCCGACGCCATGCCAGCACACCAGCCGCTCACCGACCTCGAGCCTGACGCGCTGGCCGCGGCCCTCGCCACTGTCGACGCACCCGCGTTCCACGCCCGCCAGATCTACCAGTGGATCTACCGCCGCGGCGTCACCGAGTTCGGGTCGATGACGGACCTGTCACACGATCTTCGCGCGAGGCTCGATGCGGCGTTCACGGTTCCAACTCCAGCGCTCACCGCCCGCCACGACTCCGCCGACGGCACCGTCAAGTTTCAGCTCCGCTTCGACGACGGGCGCGAGGTGGAGACCGTGTTCATCCCGGACACGCCCGCCATGACCTTCTGCGTCTCGACGCAGGTGGGCTGCGCGATGCAGTGCGGCTTCTGCCTGACCGGGAAGATGGGGCTGCTGCGCAACCTGACGGCGGGCGAGATTGCGGCGCAGGTCAGGCTGATGGCGCACGAGCTCGATCTCGCGGATCGCCGCTTCAACGTTGTCCTGATGGGGATGGGCGAACCGCTTCACAACTACGAGGCCACGATGGCGGCGCTCCGGATCCTGGCTGCCGACTGCGGCTTGGCGGTTCATCCGCGCCGCATGACCCTCTCGACCGTCGGCGTGCTCCCGGCGCTGGATCGGCTGGCGCACGAGCCGGTGATGCCGAACCTGGCGGTTTCGCTCCATGCGACCACCGAGGCGCTGCGCGACCGTCTCGTGCCGGTCAACCGGGCCTACGGACTGGCCGACGTCATTGCCGCCTGCCGCCGCTTCCCGACGAAGCGGCGCGACCGGATCACGTTCGAGTACGTCCTGCTGCGGGGCGTCAACGACAGCGCCGCCGACGCCCACCGCCTGGCCCGGCTGCTGCACAGCATCCGGTCGAAGGTGAACGTCATCCCGTTGAACGAGGCACCAGGCATTCCGTACCGCCGGCCGACCGACGCTCAGGTGGATCGCTTTGCGCACGCGCTCGCCGGACGGGGCGTCACCGTGTCGGTCCGGAAGAGCCGCGGCCGCGATATCCGCGCCGCGTGCGGGCAACTGATCGTCGGCGGCACGCGGCCCACCACCGGCCAGCGCGCCGCGGCGCTGCTGTCGTAACTACGCGGACGCGGGCGTCCGCTCGCCCGGGGCGGGCGCAGACGTCCGCGCGCCCCGCGAAATCAGCTCGCCGGTCATCGCCTCCCCCACGCCAGTCAGACGGACGCGGACGCGCTGGTTGCCGGGGAACGGCGCCGGAAGACGCACGCGGAGGTAGTTGTCGGTCAGGACCGTCGTGCCACCGCCCGTCCCGTCCGCCGCGCCGGCGCCCGCGAGCGTCAGACCGTCGCGCACCGCTCCCACCTGCGACGCGCGAAACCGGGCTGATAGCACCGCACCCACGTCGCGCAAGGCACGCGCCCGCTCACGAATCACCGGACCCGGCACCTTCTCCGGCATCCCGGTCGCCTCGGTGCCGGGCCGGTCCGAGTACGGAAAGACATGGAGGTAGGTGATCGGACTCTCCGCGACGTAGCGCAGTGTCACCGCGGCGTCGGCGGCGGTCTCGCCCGGGAACCCGACCACCAGGTCGCTCCCGATCGCCGCATCGGGACGCCGTGCGCGGACGTCGTCCACGACGCGGCGATACGCCGCCAGCGTGTAGGGGCGGCGCATCCGCCGCAGCAGCGCGTCGCTCGCATGCTGCAGTGGCAGGTGGAGATGCGGCGCGAACCGCGAGCTGCCGGTCACCAGGTCCACTACCTCCGGCGTGCAGTCCATCGGCTCGAGCGAGCTGATCCTGACCAGCAGATCGGACGGGTGCGCATCGAGCGCGCGCAGCAACTCGGCAAGCGACGACGGCGGATCGAGGTCGCGGCCGTACGAGCCGAGATGCACCCCGGTCAACTGCAGCTCGCGGTAGCCTGCCTCGACTGCGCGGTCCACCTCGTCCAGCACGCGAACGAGCGGCACGCTCCGGCCCCGGCCGCGGGTCGACGGGATGATGCAATAGGCGCACCGCTCGTCGCAGCCGGTCTGCACCCGCAACGTCCAGGCGGTCCGGCCATGCTCCCCCGGCGGGACGAGCGCGCCGCACGCGCCGTCGCCGTCCCCGAACCGGACGGCGGTCGTCGGGGCGGCCAGGTCAAGGATCCGCTCGGCGAGCGCTTCCTTCTCCTCGTTCGGCACCACCGCCACGACGCCCGGCAGCGCCGCCACCGCGCCGGCGTCGCGCGACGCGTAGCAGCCGGTGGCGATCACCTGCGCGCGCGGATTGACCCTCGCAATGCGCCGGATCGCCTGCCGCGTCCCCTGATCGGCACTGGCAGTCACCGTGCAACTGTTCACGACGACGACGTCGGCGCTGTCGATCGGCGCGGGGCTGGCCCCCGCCGCGCGCAGCCGGCTTTCCAATCCCGCCGAGTCGGCCTGGTTCACCCGGCACCCGAAGGTGATCATCGCGAACGTCACGGCTCGCGATCATACTGCGGGGGGCAGGTCGGCCTCGAACACGCACCTGCGGCGGACGCCCGCCGGCGGGGGCGCTATGGCAGCGGGTCGAGCTTCAGCCGGCGACGGCGCGTCAGCAGCGCGCGCCGCGAGATCCCGAGCCGCCGGGCCGCCGCCTCGCGGTGGCCGTCGGCCAACTGGAGCGCGCGGCGGATCACCGCACGCTCCACCTGTGCGACCGCGTCCGCCAGCGGCTGATCGGTCGAGAGCGTCATCGTTTCAGTTGGCAGCGCCGCGGCGGCCTCCGGCCGGTCCGCCGCCTCAGCCGCTGAGGCGTCGTCCGCGGGCGCGAATGGCAGGTGCCCGGGGCGGATGACGCCGCCCCTCCCGAACAGCACCGCTAGCCGGCGGATCTCGTTCGCGAGCTGCCTGACGTTGCCGGGCCAGTGCTGGCGCATGAGCATCTCCATGGCGCCGCCGGAGATCTGGAGGTTCTCCTTCCCGTAGCGGTCCGCGTAGAGCCCGAGAAAGTGGCGCGCCAGCGGCGGGATGTCGGTGGGACGGTCACGCAGCGGCGGGACGTGGAGATGGATGATGTTGAGCCGGTAGAAGAGATCCTTGCGGAACCGCTTCTCGGCCACCAACTGCGCCACATCGGCGTTGGTGACGGCGAGGATCCGCACGTTGACGATCGTCGGCCGCGACTGGCCGACCGGATGGATCTCGTTCCGATCGATCAGGCGAAGCAGCTTCGGCTGCGCCCGCAGGTCAAGGTCGCCGATCTCGTCCAGGAGCAGTGTGCCGCCATCGACCGCGCGGACGATCCCGGCGGCATGCCGGTGCGCGCCGGTAAACGCGCCGCGCCGATGGCCGAAGAGTTGCGCCTCGACCAGTTCAGCCGGCAGGCTCGTGCAGTTGAAAGGCTCGAACAGATCGCGCGGGCGCCCTGAGGCCCGGTGGATGAGTCGCGCGAGCACTTCCTTGCCGGTGCCCGTCTCGCCGGTGATCAGTACCGGCAGGTCGCTCGGTGCCGCCCGTATCGCCAAGTGGACGAGACGGCGCATCTCGGCCGAGGCGTAGATCAGGAGCGTATCGGGATCGCTGCGGGATGGGGCAGTCGGGGATCCCCGTGACGCTGCCTGGGACCGAGGAGGCTGCACGCTCCTGATCGGGTTCACGGTTCGGGCGGTCCCTGACAACACCGCACCGGTGTGCGTGACTCCCGTGGTGTTGCAGCCGCGTTACACAGCCCTGCTTCTATCACACTGCGATAGGATCTGCACGCTAAACCTGCTCTCAGCGCACGACCCAGATGCCCGACCCCGATTCCGGCGCGCCGTCCGCGCACCCCGCGCCTCCGCTCGGGCTCGCGCTCGTTCCGGTTGTCCTGCTGATCGCGCTGCTTGGCGCGTCGGTGTACCTCTTCGGCGACGATTCGTCGTCCGGACCGAACCAGATCGCGCTCGTGCTTGGCACCGCCGTTGCAGCCATCGTGGGCCTCGCGGGCGGTCAGCGGTGGAAAGACCTCGAGCAGGCAATCAGCCGGGGTGTCTCCACCTCGATGGGGGCGATCCTGATCCTGCTGACGGTCGGATCGGTGATCGGCACCTGGATCCTCGCCGGCGTGGTGCCGACGATGATCTACTACGGGCTTTCGATTCTGGCGCCGTCTGTCTTCTACGCCGCCGCCTGCGTCGTCTGCGCCGCCGTAGCGCTCGCCACCGGCAGCTCGTGGACCACCGCCGGCACGGTCGGCATCGCGCTGGTCGGGATCGCCACGGCGTACGACCTGAACCTCGGTCTGGCCGCCGGCGCGATCATCTCGGGCGCCTACTTCGGCGATAAGATGTCGCCGCTGTCGGACACGACGAACCTGGCGCCCGCCGTTGCCGGCACGGAGCTCTTCACGCACATCCGGCACATGGTCTGGACGACCGCGCCCAGCTTCGCGATCGCGGTCGTGCTGTTCGCCGTGGCAGGAGCCGTCGCCGGCACGCCGGAGGGGACCGGCGACGTGGCGGCGGTGCTCGCCGCGCTCGACTCGGCGTTTGTCATCGGTCCGCACCTGCTGATCCCGGTGGCGGTGGTACTTCTGCTGGTGATCCGGAAGATGCCGGCATTTCCGGCGCTCCTGATCGGCGCGCTCACCGGCGGCCTGTTCGCCGTGCTGTTCCAGCCGGAAGCAGTGCTCCGCTACGTCAGCGAGCCGGATCTGCCCCGTCCCGTAGCGCTTGTCAAGGGGGTGTGGCAGGCCCTCTACGGCGGCTACGTGCTGGACTCCGGCAACCCCACGCTCGACGACCTGCTATCGCGTGGCGGGATGGCGAGCATGCTGACCACCGTCTGGCTGATCATGACCGCGATGATGTACGGCGCGGTGCTGGAGGCGACCGGCATTCTTCGGACGCTCGCGGTACGGATCCTGCGCTCGGTCCGCAGCACCGGGTCGCTCATCAGCGCGACGCTCGCCACGTCGTTCAGCGTGAATGTCCTGGCGTCGGATCAGTACATCGCGATCGTGCTGCCGGGGCGAATGTTCAGAAGCGAGTACGAACGGCGCCGCCTCGATCCGAAGAACCTGTCGCGGACGCTGGAAGATTCGGGAACCCTCACCTCGGTCCTAATCCCCTGGAACACCTGCGGCGCGTTCATGGCGCAAACGCTTGGCGTCTCGACGCTTACCTACGCCCCGTTCGTTTTCTTCAATCTGATCAACCCCTTCGTTGCCGCCGCCTACGGCTTCGCGGAGATCGGGATCGCGCGTCTGCCGGAATCGGCGCCTCACGCCGCCCCCGGCGATCGCCCCGCCGCCACCTGATCCGGCGCCGCCGCGGCAATGCTGCGAACTCGTTAAGATCGGTTCCCATCGGAGTGGAGGATCCATCGATGCTGCGAGAACTTCGGACGAGAGCTCTGGCGATGTTTGCCGTGGGGATGCTCGCCGCGTGCGGCGGGCCGGCGGAGGAAACGGCGGTGCCTGCCGCCGAACCGGCGGCCGACATGTCGCTCGTCTCCCAGGAGGCCGGGACGATCGAGGGTCTCGACGGCCTAATCACGCCCGGTGCAGTGGTCGAGAAGGTGAGCGAGGGCTTTCAGTTTATCGAGGGACCGGTTTGGGTGGGCAGCGCCGACGACGGCTCGCTCCTGTTCAGCGACATCCCCGGTGACCGGGTCTACGAGTGGTCGGAGCGCGAGGGGTCCAGCGTCTTCCTCGATCCGGTCTTTCTGCCCGACCTTGAGACGAACGGCCAGGGGGGATCGAACGGGCTGACCGTCGATAGCCAGGGCCGCGTCGTCCTGTGCGAGCATGGCAACCGTCGCATCGCGCGGATTGAACCGGACGGCACGCGCATCACACTGGCGGATCGGTATGACGGCATGCGCCTCAACAGCCCGAACGACATCGTCTACCACTCGAGCGGCGCCGCGTTCTTCACCGATCCGCCGTACGGGCTGGCCAGTCCGGAGGCGGCGGAGCTCGACTGGAACGGCATCTACCGGCTCGATGCGGACGGCACGCTGACGCTGGTGGCCGACGGCCAGACGCGGCCGAACGGCATCGGACTGTCGCCCGACGAGCAGACACTCTACGTCGCCAACTCGGACCAGGAAGCGCGCATCTGGATGGCGTACCCCGTGAACGACGACCTGACGCTGGGCGAGGGACACGTGCTGCTGGACCTGACCGACAGTGAGGAAACCGGCGTGCCCGACGGCTTCGCGGTCGACACGGCGGGCAACCTCTGGGCGAGCGGCCCGGGAGGCATCGTCGTGATCAGCCCCGACGGCGAACAGCTCGGCACCGTCCGTCCAGACGAGCAACCGGCGAACGCGGCCTTCGGAAACGACGGCCACACGCTCTATATGACGGCGCGGACCAGCCTCTACCGGGTCCGGACGGACGTCGCGGGGTTGATGCCAGGGCGGTAACCGCCGCGCGCCATGTCGATGGTCAGACCGGTTGCCACCGCGCTCGTGATCACGCTGGCGCTCACGGCGGCGGCGGCGCAGACGCACGCGCAGGACGGCGTGCTCACGCGCGCCGAGGCGCTCGAACTCGCCTACCCCGGCGCGACGGTGACCCGTGATCGCGTGATCCTGACGTCGGAGCAGATGTCCGCCGTCGCCACGATTGCGCGGGTCGGCATCCAGGGGCGGATCTTTCCCCGTTACATCGCGCGCGAGGGCGACGACGCGGTGGGGCGCGCCTACATCGACACGCATACGGCGAAGACCGAACGGCAGAGCCTGCTCATCTCCCTTGACCCGGCGGGCCGGATCAAGCGCGTCGATGTGACCGTCTTCTTCGAGCCGGCCCAATACATGGCGCCGTCCGACTTCCTCCGCCAGTTCGACGGCCAGGTACTGCACGACGCCCTGCGGATCCGCGCCGGCATCCGCCCCATCGCCGGCGCCTCGTTCACCGGCAGGGCGATCAGCGATGCGGTCCGGCGTGTGCTCGCCCTCGATCAGGTGCTCGAAGGCTACGGCGACGCGACCCAGTAGACCGGCCAGGCCATCAGAAGCGTGCGTCGAA
Source organism: Vicinamibacterales bacterium (assembly GCA_965262555.1). GTDB lineage: Bacteria > Acidobacteriota > Vicinamibacteria > Vicinamibacterales > UBA8438 > VXRJ01. Next base: position 158,114 of record OZ253543.1, on the reverse strand, counting down.
TGCGGACGTGGCGCGGACCGTCACACGGTCCGCCGCACCGGCGACCAGGAAGCAGGCCGCGATCCCCTGCGCCTCCGCCCAGGCGATGCCGTCTGCCGGACCCATGACGTAGAGCGCGGTCGAGAGGATGTCGGCGTCGAGCGCGCGCTCGTGCCAGACGCTGACGCTGAACGGTTGCGGGGCCGGCGCGGGACGTCCGGTGCGGGGATCGAGGATGTGACCGATGCGGGTGCCGTCGGGCAAGGTCAGATCGCGCTCGGAGCCGGCGCTGGTCGCGAGCGATCCTTCCGACAGTGTGACCTCGAGCGCCGCCTCGTTCCGTCTCACCGGATGCGCGATCGCCACCGGCCAGCTCGCGCCCGACACCGCCACCTGCCCTCCGAAGTCGATCATCCACGCGCTGTCGCCGCCGCCCTTCGTGCGCCGCACCCGGTCGAGGGCCTCCCCCTTGCCGAACCCGCCCGCGTCGAGCGTCACGTCGGCGGTGCGGGTGATGGCGCATCCCGCCGGGCCGCCGCGGTCGACCGCCAGATGCTCCCACCCCGCGTTCCGGCGCGCCGCCGCCAGGGCGGCGTCATCCGGCTGACGGCCGCCGCCGCGCAAATCCCACGCCTCGATCAGCGATCCAATCGCCGCGTCGAACGCGCCGCCAGTTGTCTCGTGCCATCCTGCCACGCGCTCCAGCAGGTCGCACACCGCGGCGGGGGCGCGCATCGCCTCACCGACCGGCTGTCGATTCAACCGCCCCAGCACGCTGTCGGCGCGCCACGTGCTCAGCTCCGTCTCGGTCGTTTCGACGACGCGCACCATCCGTTCGAGCTGCGCCACCCCCGCGGCGCGGTCGGCCGCGTCGACGGCGAATGTCGCGACCGTTCCCATCAGGTAGACGGATCGCTCGACCCGCACCGCGGCGACGGAGCCAGCCCCTGTTACGCCGCCGGCACCAAGCACGAGGCCGGGCAGCAGCCACCACCGGACGCGCCGCGCGGCGCGCGCGGTCATGGCGAGAGGCGGGCGGGGCCGGGGAGGGTGCCCGGCGTGTCGGTCGGGAGCCGGTTGATCCGCCAACCGATCACCAGGTGGCTGGTGTAGCCAAGGACGAAGACGACGCTGGTCGCGACATGCGTCCATATGGCGACGCTGAGCAGCAGCGGAGACGCCACCACCTGGATCAGGTACCCGGAGAGCGCCATCGCGGAGAAGCTGATGAGGGATGTCCAGCCGCTCCGCCGGTTGGCCGGGTTGGGCGAGAGGATCTTCTGGAGCGTGTGCGATCGAAACAGCATCCCGAAGAAGGCGATGAAGACCGGCGCGGCAATCAGATGCGCGGTCAGCGTCGCCGGCTCCCACGGGTGGTTGACCACCGCGAACGGATCGTCGGTCTGCAGCAGGTACTTCATCCAGAAGTAGACGACGCCGGTCGCCGCGACCACCACGTGCAGCGTGTTGAACGACCAGCGCTCCCACCAGGTCACGGTGACACCCCTCCGGCGGCGGCGTCCGCGCCACTTTCGAGCACCCGGTCGAGCGCGAGGATCCGGCGCACCGCCTCGTTCACCGCGTGGGCGGTGAGCGTCGCGCCCGCGATCGGACGGATCGCCCGCTGAATCGCCAGGTCGTCGCCTAGCGGCTTCCCGTGGTACTGGCGCATCCACGGCTCCGGTGCGAGGTACTCCCGCGGTTCGAGGAACGCGGTAACGTCGATCCGCCGCACCCGACCGTCCGCCCCGAGCGAGATCAGCAGGCTTTCCCGCTTCGTCCGCACGACGTGCGTGTCAACGTAGGCCCGCCCCACCACCCGGCCGCCCCGCCTCGCAACGTACCGGGCAATGATCTTCGTCTCCATCTCGCCGCGCGCCAGCTCGGCAATCCGTGCCGCCTGCGCGTCGGTCAGGTAGACCCGGTCCGCGTCGATCGTCGCGCCGGGAAAAACCGCGGCAAGCGCCTCCTCGCGCGACCCGAGGCCCGGCTGCGCGACGCGGTAACGGCGGCGAGGAGGCACCACGCCGCGCCCGCGATCATCGCGCGCCGCCGCGTCGGCCAACCCCTGCCCACCGGTTGCGTCATCGTCCGCCTCTCTGTGTCAGAACGCGTAGCCGACGCTGAGGTTGAACTGGTTCACACCACTGTCGGCCGCGTTGCTCACCCACATGTGATCCGCCTTCACGACGATGCCCGCGACCGGTTTCAGCTCGACGCCGAACGTCGTGTAGGTGTTGTTGCGCGACGGATGGCGCGTGAAGCCGGCCGCCACCGCGGCCTGCGTATCCACTTTCTCGTAGCGGAGATACGGCGTGAGCCCGACTCCCCCTGCCTCCGGCACCTGCGACAGGAGGTCGTAGCCGACCTGCATGTAGCCGCCCCGCATCGTCTCACCGACGCCGTTGCTGCCAGTCAGGCCGAGTAGCTGGTTCAACTGGGCGGTGTCGTCGAGCTGCGCCTGCGCATAGAGCGCGCGAATGTCGAAGCCCCGCACCTGCGCCTGGCCATGCAGGTCGAAGATGCTGGTGGTGACCGGGTAGTTGACGTTGTCGATCTCTATGTCGCCCTGGCCCGAGCCGCCGCGGTAGAAGCTGGCGCCGAAGAAGACACCCGGCGTCGGCGTGATGTCGATCCGCCCGGTGATCGCCAGGTTGTCCGCCTTCGCCTTGCCCCCCTTCTGCCGGCCGCCGCGCACCCCGCTCGACGAGAACGCGGAGCCGTTGAATCCGTTAACCACATAGGCGCGTGCCGAGACCAGGTCGTGGGCAAAGTAGACGCCGCCGCCGTTCTCCCGCCAAGTCGTCGGGATGATGCTCTGCTCGGTCACCGGCCGCTCGGCCCCGATGAAGACAGTCGGCTCGTGAAACTCGTTCACCAGCCCCATCGGGATCAGCAGCATGCCGGCACGCAGTCCGAAGTGCTCGGTAGCGCGGTAATCGACGTACGCGAACTCCACGAAGATCTCCTTCGCGTGCTCCACCTCGATCTCGGAGTTGAAGAGGAACTTGTCGTTGAAGCGGTAGCCGGCGTAGAGGACGGCGCGGAGGAAGTCGAACTGCGTCGTGCGGTCCGAGGCGTAGTTCTCGTACAGCATCTCGCCGTACCCGGCGATCGACACGCCGGCCCGCCCGTAGGTCGCGGCGGCCGACGGCGCCAGACCGAGCGATCGCGCCTGCTCGACGGTCACTTCCCGATCCGCTTCGCCACTCCGCAGGCGTTCAACCTCTTCCGACAACAACTCGATACGGCGCTCGAGTTCCTCGAGGTCGGGCTGCTGTTCCGCCTCCGTCTCCGCATCTGCCTCTGCCTCCGTCTCGGCCTCCGCTTGCTCCGCGGCTTCGGGTCCCTCGGCGTTCTCGACCGGCGCTTGGGGCCGCCCGGTCTCCACCGTCACCGGATCGGCGGCGGCGTTTGGATCGCCTGCCTGCGCAAACGCCACGCCGACCCCCGCGAGGCACGCCACCGCCACGATCGCCATAACCATCAGCCGCATCCGTTCCGCCGTTACCCTCATCACGCAACCTCCGTCCACGGAAGCGGTTGCGCGGCACCCGGCACGCCCCTAGAATGGGACGGCTTGAACGTGACGGACGCCGTGCAACCCTGTTCACCAGGAGCCGCGGCCGAGCGTCGAGCCGGCTCGTCCGGTGTTGCTGCACCGGGCGGGCCACTTTCTCTCCGTCCCCGAACAAGCCGTTTTCTATCCGGGGGGAGCCGCGTCTCCGCAACCGCTTCCAATGGAGATCATGTCTCAATTGGAAGGGAGAAGATATCCGACCGTTTCAATCGGAGTCAAGAGCAAAATGAGATTGGCATGAGAATGCCCCAGGACACGAGCGTAAACGTCCGGCCGGCGCGAGGCCGGATCCCGCCCGCATGACGACGCCCCCGCTCGCCTACCGGACGATCTTCTTCTTCTGGCTGCCGCTTGCCGGCACCTGGCTGATGATGGCGGCCGAAGGGCCGTACCTCGCCGCGCTGATCGCCCGGATGCCCGATCCAATCCCCAATCTGGCAGCGTTTGGCGTCGCCTTCGCGTTCGCCATCATCCTCGAGTCGCCCGTCATCATGCTGATGAGCGCGTCGACCGCACTCATCGAGGACGGACCGAGCTACCGCGCGCTGCGGCGGTTCTCACTCTGGCTGACGGCCTGGGTGGCGCTGGCGCAACTCGTCGTCCTGCTGCCTCCGGTCTTCGATCAGATCGCACGCGCGCTGGCGCTGCCCGACGACGTGGCGCGGCTGACCCACGGCGGCCTGTTGCTCCTGCTGCCGTGGCCCGCCGCCATCGCGTACCGGCGATTTCGCCAGGGGCTGCTGATCAGCAACTACCAGACGCGGCGCGTCGCCTACGGGACCGTGATCAGGCTCGCCGCGATGTCGGTGACCGGCTTCGCGGCGTTCCGCTACACATCGCTGCCCGGGGCCTACGTCGGGTCGCTCGCGCTCTCGGTCGCCGTGGTGTGCGAGGCGGCAGCCTGCCGCGTGATGACGCACCGGCTGGTGCCGGAGTTGCTCGCCCGTCCGCGCGCACCGGAGCGGATGGCGGGACTGTCGATGCCGGCCATCACGCAGTTCTACACGCCGCTCGCGCTGACGACGCTGATGGCGCTCGGCATTCAGCCGATCGTCACGTTCTTCATGGGCCAGGCGCGCTTCCCGCTGGAATCGCTTGCCGTTTTGCCGGTCATCCATGGCCTGACCTTCATCTTCCGGGCGTTGGGGCTCTCCTATCTGGAAGTGGCGATCGCGCTGCTGGGCCGCCAGCGCGAGCACTTCGCGCGCCTCCGCAACTTCGCCGCCGTCCTGGCGGCGTTCGCCTGCGGCGGGCTGTCGGCGATCGCGCTCACGCCGCTCGCCGAGGTCTGGTTCCACACCCTTTCCGGGTTGAGCCTTGCACTGACGACGTTCGCGCTGCTGCCGACGCGGATCATGGCGCCGTTTCCGGTCCTTTCGGTCACGCTGCACACACAGCGCGCGGTGCTGGTGCATGCCCACCGGACGCGGCCGATCACCATCGCAACCGTAGCGGAGGTGATCGCCGTCTCGGCGATGCTGTGGCTGACGATCCACCGGCTCGACGTCGTCGGCGCCGTCGCCGCATCGACCGCCATCCTCGCCGGCCGCCTCATTGCCGTGGCCTGGCTCCTGCCCTCCTGCCGCAGCATCCTGCGCGAGGATCGCGCCGCCACCCGTCCCGCATAAGACTGGCGTCGCTTCGCGGCGCCACAGGCGCAACAATAGGTCCCATGCTCACGACCCTGCCCGCGCTCTGGACCGCCGAGTGGATCGTCATCGGGTTCTTCGCGTACCTGCTCGTTCTCTGCCTCCTCCGCCCCCTCCCGTCCAGCGCCCGCCGGCGCATCCTGCTGGTAAGCGCCGTTTGCGTCGCCGCGCCGATCCTGCTCGCCGGGCTCCGCCCGTCCCCCGCGCTCCAGATCATCCGCGAGTGGATCCCCGGCCTGTACCTGATGCAGGGCTACTGGCTCTGCGGCCTCTTCTTCCGCGCCCCGATGCCCGGCGTCGAACGGCGCCTGCTCGCCCTCGACGCCGCGGCGTTCGACCGGACGCGCTTCCGCGCGATCCTCGCCCGAGCGCCCCGCGTCGTCGCCTCCTGGTTCGAGTTCGCCTACCTCCTCGCCTATCCCTTCGTTCCCGCCGCGTTCGGGACACTCGTCGCACTGGGCGAACGGGCGCGCGCCGACGAGTTCTGGACGGCCCTCCTCGGAGCGTCGTACGCCTGCTACGGCATGTTCCCCTGGATTCAGACCCGGTCGCCGCGGACGTTCGCCACCGACCGTCCCCTCTACGCCCCGCACCACCACCTCCGCCGCATGAACGCGACGGTGCTGAAACGAATGAGCGTGCAGTGGAACACCTTCCCGAGCGGACACGCGGCGTCCGCCACTGCCGCCGCGCTCGCCGTCGCATCCGCCGGCGCGCCACTCCCCGCCGCAGCGTTCGTGCTGATCGCGGCCAGCATCACCGTCGCCACCGTCCTGGGCCGTTACCACTACCTGCTCGACACGATTCTCGGCCTGGCGATCGGCATCGCCGCCTGGCAGATCGCAGGTATAGTCACCTGAACCGTTCGGAGGGCTCGTCTGCTGGTCCATTGGAAAGGAAGAGACCGATGACCCGCACGATCATCGCCGTTGCCGCCACCGCCGCGGTCGCCGCCGGCGCGCCCGCCCCGGCCGCCGCCGCGGACTACCACCACATCCATCTGGTCGCCGACTCCGCCGCCGCGGCGAAGGCGTGGTACATGACCCACATGGGGTGCACCGACTACGGCCGCCACAACGCCTGCGCGGCCGGCGACGACGTGCTGATCATCTTCTTCGAGCGCGAGCCGACCGGCCCGAGCGTCGGAAGCGGCGTCGACCACATCGGCTTCTCGTTCCGCGATCTCGAGGCGAAGATGGCGTCGTTCGAGGCGGCCGGCATCAAGATCCTGGAGCCGATCCGAGAGGTGGAGGGTCTCTTCAAGCTTGCGTTCATCGAGGATCCGTGGGGAACCAAGATCGAGGTGGTCGAGGACCACGAGTGGCTCGGCTTCCACCACCTGCACCTCCGCTCGACCGACCGTGACGCCGCCTACGATTGGTACGAGAACATCTTCGGCGGCGAGCGCGACAGCCTGAAGGGCCGCATCGCCGGCCTCCGCTACGGCACCGTCTGGCTGCTCATCTCGCAGCACGACGGCGAGCCGCTCGCAGCGACCCAGGGGCGCGCCTTCGACCATCTCGGTTGGCAGTTCCCCGACCTGCGTGCCGCCGCGGAGGAGATCCAGCGCAAAGGGGTCGAGTTCACCCTCGAGCCGCGCCCCTTCACCAATCCGCTCGGGGAAGACATGCTGATCTCCTTCGTCGAGGGCCCCGACGGCGTCCGAATCGAGATTGTCCAGCCGCGCGTGTAGCACGGCAACGCCGATTCAGACTGTCTTCACGGTTAGCGCCATATTGAACTGGCAGTTCAGTATGGCGACCTGCATGTGAGTATCTGTCTCCCCGTCACGCCGGCTAGGCACGGTCCGCGGCGGCTGGTTGCGACAGCATCCCCGACTCGCCCGCCTGGACCAGGGCGAAGCGGGTACTGATCGGGCCCACCATCTCGTAGAAGGCGACGCCCGCCAGCACCACCGTCGAGACAACCGGCGCGTACGTCTCGAAGCGCTGGTTCACCGCCAGCGTCAGGCCGACCGCCAGCCCCGCCTGCGCCATCAGGCCGAAGCCGAGGAACTGCTGCACGGTCCGCTCGAGCCCGAGCCATCGCGCGCCGACGATCGCGCCAGCGAACTTGCCGGCGGCGCGGCCCATTACGTAAACGATTCCGACGACACCCATCGACGCGACGAGCGAGAGGTCGAGGTCTGCGCCGGCGATGACGAAGAAGATCGCGTAGAACGGGGGGTCAGTGCCGGCGAGCGTCTCGAAGAGGCTGCTGCTCCGCGCCGAGAGGTTCACCATCGTGGCGCCGACGGCGAGGCTGGCGACCAGCGGCGACATGTCGAGCAGGCGCGCGACGCCGACGCAGAGCAGGATCGACCCGGCGAGCAGGATCAGCATCTCGCCCGTCTCGGTCACCTGCGTCGACCAGCCCGCCAACATCAGGCCCACCAGATAGCCGAGCGCCGCCGAGCCGATGATCTGCCACAAGAGCGGGTAGACGGCGCGGTAAAAGCCGTCGGCGACGCCGGCCGGACCGAAGCCCTCGCCGATCGTGATCATCGACCCGACGATGCTGAACGCCACGATGCAGAAGAGGTTGTTGACGGCGATGATGCCGAGCAGGTTTTCGGTGAGCGGGCCGGCGCTGTCGCATTCGCGGATCACCATCAGGGTGGATGCGGGCGCCGTGGCGATAGCGATGGCGCCGAGCAGGAACGCCACCTGCCACGGCTGCCCAACCGCCAGCGCGCCGATCATGACGATGAACGACGCCAGCGCCGATTCGACCAGCGTCAGGGCGAGCACCTGCCGGCCGATGCGGCGGAAGCGGGAGAACTCGAAGACCGAACCGATCGAGAAGAGAATCAGCCCGAGCGCCACTTCGCTCAGGATCTGGAGGGCGATCAGGTTCTCGGCCGAGACCCAGCCGAGGACCGACGGCCCGAGGACGATGCCGGCAATGATGTAGCCAGTCACCTCGGGGATCCGGACGAACTTCACCAGGTGGCCGGCGAGGAGCGCCAGCAGGAGGATCAGGCCGAGCGAGGTGAGTTCATCCATGGAGCGCAGCCGTCGTCACGGGAGGAGCACCGCGGTGCGGCGGGACTCGCGTTCGAGCTCGAGGAGCACCGGCGCGGCGCGGTCGGGGGCGAGTGCGGCGCGGACGTCGTCGAGGGTTGCCGGAGCGTCGCCGTCGATCCGCAGCAGGCGGTCGCCAGCCTGGAGGCCGGCCCGCGCAGCCGGGGTGTCGGGACGGACGGCGTCGAGACGGTAGCCGCGAGCCGGATCGTCCCAGACGAGCGCCTCGGCTGCGGCCGCCTCGCCGGCCGCGGCAAGTGTCAGCGGGTCGACCACCGGCAGGGACACCACCACGACTTCGCCGGCGCGGACCACGGCCACGTCGTACGCCGGAAAGACGGCATCGTCTTCCCCGGACTCGCTCCCGGCGTCGCCGGGGTCGTCCTCGCCGTTCTCCTCGGCGTCGTCCTGGGCGTCGTCCTCGGCATCCTCCTCGCCGTCCGCCGCGCGGCGACGGACGGGCGCTATGCCGTCGGCCAGCGGCGCGAGCTGCTCCACGTCCTGGATCAGCTCCGCGTTGATCGCGACGACGACGTCCCCCGGGCGGAGACCAGCCGTATCCGCCAGGTCGCCACCCCAGATGTCGCGTACCAGCAGGCCGAAGGCGACGCCGAGGTGCGCCTGTTCCTCGGGGCTGACCGCATCGAGCGCCATCCCATAGCGCTGCGCGATGCGCGCGCGGACCGAGCCCGCCTCCTGGGCCAGCGCGTCGACGTCGTCCGCCGTCACCGCGACGAAGCGGCCATCGCACGGCAGGACGACGGCCAGCAGGCTGTTGTCGAGATCGAAGAGTCCCGCACCGGCTAGTTCCGGACCGAGCGCGACGCTGGTGACGACATCACGCACCAACCGGCCCTGGCACGGCACCTCCGCCGTCTCGACGTACGTGGCCGGCGAGAAGCCGGCGCCCTGGCGGGCGGAGACGAAGACCGTCCAGGCGCCGGGGTCGAGCGTGTCGGCAGCGCGGCGGCGGACCGGGATGAACTCGTCCGTCTCCGGGATGTCGAGCAGCGCGAGCGGCAGGTGCGGCCCGCCCCCGGCGTGCGGGACGCCCAGCTCGCCCGCATTGCCCGAGACCGTCGTGGTGGAGGGGAAGCGATGCTCCAGCCGCGCCGTCACGACGAGGCCCGGCGCCCAGACGACGCCGCTCCGGCCCAGCATCCGGAGACGGACGACGGAACGGTCGGCGTCGCTCGCGACGGCCGTGAAGAACTCCTGCGTCGCCTCGAGCGACCGGCGCTGCGTCAGGCGGGCGAGGCGGCTCAGCTCCGCCTGGGACGGCGGCGCCACGAGCGGCTCGTCGGCGAGGGGGGCGGGCCGCAACAGCGCGCCCAGCACCAGGATCGCCCCGGCCGCGCCGGCAAGCACGACGATGTAGCGACGGTCGGCCTGCGCCATCCCGGCAATCCTACGGGAAACGGCATATATGATTCCGCCGGGAGCTGGCGATGCACCGGGCATTGTTCGTGGCGTTGATCACCGCCGTCGCGACCGCGTCCGGCATGCTGATGACCGCACAGGACCGTGCAGACCTCGTTCCCCCGCCGCCGCGCGATCCGCGGATCTACGAGCTGATCGAGGCCGTCTCCGCCGACCGCATCGAATCCGACATCCGTACCCTGGTCGGCTTCGGCACGCGCCACACGCTGTCGGAGACCGAGAGCGAGACGCGCGGCATCGGCGCCGCCCGCCGCTGGATCAGCTCGCGCTTCCTCGAGATCAGCGAGGCGTGCGGCGGCTGCCTCGAGGTGTCGTTCCAGCGAACCGTGGCGCCGGGCGAGCCGGACACGCGCATCCCGGTCGACACCGAGATCGTGAACGTCGTCGCCGTCATCCGCGGCGCGACCGATCCGAACCGCTACGTCGTCATGTCAGGCGACATCGACAACCGGATCTCCGATCCGAACAACTTCACCGACGACTCCCCCGGCGCCAACGACAACGCGAGCGGAATGGCGGGCGCGATCGAAGCGGCGCAGGTGCTGAGCGGCTACGCCGGCACGTTCAATGCCAGCATTGTGCTGGTCGGGCTGTCCGGCGAGGAGAACGGCCTGTTGGGCGGCGCCCACATGGCGGAGCTGGCCGTCACCGACGGCTGGAACATCGAGGCGGTGCTGAACAACGACATGATCGGCAACATCGAGGGGGTGGACGGCGTGATCCGGAACGACACGTTCCGGGTCTTCTCCGAGCCGACCCCGGTGACCGACACCGCCGAGGAACGGCGCGCGCGGCGCTTCGCCGGCGGCGAGGTGGACGGCGTGTCCCGTCAGGTAGCGCGCTACGTCGCGCGGATCACCGACCGCTATATCCCGAACCTCGACGCCACGATGATCTACCGGCTCGACCGCTTCGGCCGCGGCGGGCACCACCGGCCATTCAACGACGCCGGGTTCCCGGCGGTGCGGATCATGGAGCCGCACGAGAACTACACGCGGCAGCATCAGGACATCCGCGTGGAGAATGGGATTGCGTACGGCGACGTCATCGAAGGGGTCAACTTCGACTACGCGGCGAAGCTGACCGGCGTGAACGTGGCGACGCTCGCCGCGCTCGCCTGGGCGCCGGCCCCGCCGGCAAACGTCGCGATCGGCGGGGCGGTGCAGGCGTCGGCCAGGCTGCGGTGGGATCCGGTCGACGCGGCGTACCTGGCGGGCTACAAGGTCTACTGGCGCGAGACGACCGCGCCCCGGTGGACCGACTCGCGGTTCGTCGGGACGGTGACGGAGTACACGGTCGAGAACCTGGTGATCGACAACTACCTGTTCGGTGTCGCGTCGGTCGGGACGGACGGCAACGAGAGCGTCGTCGCGTTTCCGTCGCGGCTGATCCCGCGGGGGGAGTAGGGCGGCGCCGGGACGCCGGTGGGGTCAGCCGGACCCGCCGCGAGTCAGCCAGACTCGCCAGTCAGCCGCCGCCCTTGCCCAGCGCGACGCTCCGGTTGTAGGCAGCCACCACCGCCTTCGATATCACCGTCCGGAAATTCCCCTTCTCGAGCTGGTAGAGCGCCTCGGCGCTCGTGCCCCCCGGTGACGTCACACGGTTGCGCAGCTCCGCCGGATGCACCGGCTGCTGCTGCGCGTAGATGGCCGAGCCGCGGATCGTCTGCAACACCAGCTCGCGGGCCGCGTCGCGCGAAAAGCCGAGGTGCACCGCCGCGTCAATCAGCGCCTCCATCATGAGAAAGACGTAGGCCGGCCCCGAGCCGCTGATCGCCGTCGCCATGTCGAGAAACGCCTCGTCCTCGACGAACAACTGCTTCCCGAGGGCGCCGACGATCGCGCCTGCCTGTGCCCGCTGCGCCTCGGACACCTCCACGGTGGCGCACCAGACGGTCATTCCCTCGCCCACCTGGGCCGGCGTGTTCGGCATGGTCCGGACAATGGCGCCGTGGTCCAGCCCCTTCGCCATCGTCTCGATCGTGGCCCCGGCGACGATCGACAGCACCAGCGCGTTCGGATCGATGCCGCCGCGCAGCTCGCGCAGCACACCCGGCAGCACCTGCGGCTTCACCGACAGCACCACCACCTGAGCGCTGGCTGCCGCCGCGCGATTGTCGTGCGTCGTCGCAACGCCGAACTTATCCCGCACGTCGTCGAGCCGCTCGTCATGCCGGTCGCTCGCCGTCAGTTGCGCCGGCTCGACGCCATGACGCGACACCAGGCCGCCGATCATCGCGGAGCCCATCGCGCCCGCGCCGATGAAGGCGAGGTTCACGTCCTTCAGTACGTTCGCTGTCCCGACATTGTCTGCCACGCTGTTGTCCCCCGGGGTGCACGGACACCGGCGCGTGTGGCGCGCCGGTCGTGCCGTATTCTAGTGGCCCGCCATGGACCCCATCGCTCACACGCTGATCGGCGCGACGCTGGCGGAGACACGCCTGCGCCGCGTCACGGCGATGGCCGTGCCGGCGCTGCTCCTCGGCGCGAACGCCCCCGACCTCGACGCCGTCACGCTCTTCGTGTCGCGCGACGTCTCACTCGGCTTCCGCCGCGGCTGGACGCATGGCCTGCTGGCGATGATCGTCCTGCCCCTCGTGCTGGCCGGCCTGCTGATGCTGGTGGACCGCGCCCGGCGACGGTTTGCCGGACCGATCCGGCAGCACGGCCCGCCGGTGCGGCCGCCGGCACTGATTGCGGTGTGTGCCATCGCCGTCTGGTCGCATCCAGTCCTCGACTGGCTGAATACGTACGGGGTGCGGTTCCTGATGCCGTTCTCGGGAACCTGGTACTACGGCGACGCCCTCTTCGTCGTCGACCCCTGGGTCTGGCTGCTCGCCGGCACCTCCGTCGTGCTTGCACGGAGCGCCTCGCGCGCCGGTCTCGCTGCCTGGGTGGTGCTGGGCGTCGCCATGACGTCGCTCGTCACCGGCTTCGAGGGAGCGCCGGTGGCCACGCGGCTGCTCTGGTGCGCCGGCGTCGCCGCCATCGTCTGGCTGCGCGCAACCGGACGCTGGCGTCGCACGTTGCCGCGGCTTGCGACGATTTGCCTTTCGGCGATCGCGGTCTACGTCGTCGTGATGGTCGCCGCCTCGCGTCTCGCCGAGCAGCAGGTGGCGGCCTGGCTCGCCGCGCAGGGGGACGGCGCGCCGGTCGAGGTGATGGCGTCGCCCGCGCCCGGCAACCCGTTCCGACGCGACATCGTCATCGCCGACGCGGAGCATTACCACTTCCTTGACCTCGACTGGCTGCGCGGCGCCGAGCCGCGCGTGGCGGCGCGCGCGATCGGCCGGCAACCGCGCGGCCCGCAGGTCGATGCGGTCATTGACGCCGCGCGGGAGGCGCCGCACGTGCAGGGGCTGCTGACGTGGATTCGGTATCCGGCCTACGGCGTGGAAGAGACCGCCGGCGGGTATCGCGTGACGATCACCGACGCGCGGTATGCGCGGCGCCTCTCTCTGTTGGGGGCGTCGGTCGTCGAACTGGACCGCAGCCTCAAGCTGAAGCCGTAGGCGGGCGCCTTGTCCAGGCTATCCCGGCGGGTCTTCCGGATGCAGGACGGCGCCACAGTACTTGCAGTGCTCGGCGTCGGGATCGTGGCCTTCGCGGCTGCACTCAAGGCACGCCTGCGTCGACACCGCGGCTCTCGCCCGCTGCGCGATGGCGGCCGAAACGATACCGGTCGGCACCGCGATGATCGCGTAGCCAATCAGCATCAGGATCACGGCGGCGAACTGCCCGACGGTTGTCTGCGGCGAGATGTCGCCGTAACCGACCGTCGTAATCGTCACGATCGCCCAGTACACCCCCCGCGGGATCGACGTGAAGCCGCTCTCTTTCCCCTCGATGAGGTACAGCAGCGCCCCCATCACGACCGCAATCGACACGACCGCGGCCAGGAAGACGACAATCTTCGGCCGGCTCTCGCGCAGCGCGTCGGTCAGCTCTTCGGCTCCTACGAGATAGTGCCCGAGCTTCAGGACCCGGAAGACGCGGATGAGCCGCAGCACCCGGATCGCGATCAGCGCTTGTCCGCCAGGCAGCACCAGACTGATCCAGGTGGGGAGGATCGCCAGCAGGTCGACCATCCCGAAGAAACTGAAGATGTAGCGCGACGGATGCCGCACCGCCGCGATGCGCGCGAAGTACTCGACGGTGAACAGGAGGGTGAACGCCCACTCGATGCGGAGCAACAGCGGCCCGAACTGCGGGCCGACGCTCGGCAGACTCTCGATCATCACCACCGCGACGCTAGCGACGATCGCCACCAGCAGCGCGATGTCGAACAGCTTCCCGCCGCGTGTGTCCGCTTCGAAGATGACCTCGTGCAGCCGGAAGCGCCAGCCAAGGTCGACCGCACGGTCGTGGCGCTTGAAGATCCCGCGCGTCTGCCGCCGCCGCTCTACTGTCAGCATGCGTTCGGGATTATAGGCGCGCGGTTTCGGTGCGCCGGCGCGCACGGTCGGGTCCGAAGCGCTGCCCGCGGTTGAGCGAGCAGCCCGCGGTGAAACCCGGCGTCCGCGGGCTGCTACGCTTGGGCATTCAGGAGGTCACGATGGCGGCGATGCAGAGACACCTGCTTGCGGCGACCGCGCTGGCGGTGGCGACGTGCGGCGGCGCGCCGGAGCCGGTGGAGATCCTGATGACGAACGGGCAGGGGGAGATCGCCGGCGAGGTGACCGACACGTCCATCATCCTGCAGACGCGCCTCACCGCCAAGTCCGGCTGGGTGGACGGCGACCTCCCCGGAATGGACGGCGTCGCGCGGTTCGAGATTGCGACCAACCCCGAGTTCCGGGCGCCACGCGTCACCCCCTGGCTGGAGGCGACGGCCGAGAACGATCACATCGTCAAGGCGGTGGTGGAGGGCCTGACGCCCGGCGCCGAGTACCTCTACCGCGTCCTCTACGGCCCGAACCGGGACAACCTCGAGAGCGGCCCGATTCGGTCGTTCGCCACCCTCCCAGGCGCCGACGCCGATGCGCGCATCAGCTTCACCGTCGTCACCGGCATGAACTACCACCAGTTCTTCAACAACCCGAACCGGATGTATACCGGGCCGGACCGGGAGCTGGGCTATCCGGGCCTCGTATCGATGCTGGCCCTCGAACCCGACTTCTTCGTGGCGACCGGCGACAACGTCTATTACGACGTCCCGTACGAGGGGCGCGCCGCGACCGTGCCGGCGATGCGCCAGAAGTGGCACGAGCAGCTCGGCCGGCAGCGCTTCATCGACGTCTTCGCCGACACCCCGACGTACTGGCAGAAGGACGACCACGACTACCGTTACAACGACTGCGACAACACGACCGATGCCGCGCCGCTGCCCGACCTCGGACGGCGCATCTTCCTGGAGCAGGTGCCGGTGGCCGACCCGAACGACCCGGATCCGGTGACGTACCGGACGTACCGGGTCAGCCGGGATCTCCAGATCTGGCTGACCGAGGGGCGCGACTACCGGAGCCCGAACATGATGGAGCCGGGCCCCGACAAGACACTGTGGGGCGCCGAGCAGCTTGCCTGGTTCAAGGAGACGCTGCTCGCCAGCGACGCGACGTTCAAGATCCTGATCTCGCCGACGCCGATGATCGGCCCGGACGACGCCAACCAGGCGGGGCCCGTCGCCGAGGGCCACGATCCGGTAAAGCGGGACAACCATTCGAACCCCTTTGGTTTCCGCCACGAACGTGACGAGCTGTTCGACTGGCTGATCGAGAACGGCTTCCTCGAGACGCACGTCTACATCGTCACCGGCGACCGGCACTGGCAGTACCACTCGCTCGACCCGACCGGCTTCGAGGAGTTCTCGACCGGCGCGCTGATCGACGCGAACTCCCGCGTCGGACGCCCACCGGGCGACCCGGACTCCAACGATCCGGACGCGCTGGTGATGCAGTACTACACCTACGACGAGCCGACCGGCGGCTTCCTGAACGTCGTCGTCACGCCGGGAGAAACACCGACCGCGGCGTTCCGCTTCTACGACGAACAGGGCGTCCTGATGTACGAGGACGTGAAGCGCGCCGGCGGGGACCTCTCTCCCAGGTAAGCCCGGCGCTCGCCCCGCAGCGGCGGACTGCGCCGCACGCGCAGAGGGGATGGCCGCGACTTGATCGGCCGCGCCCGACGGGGAGCCGCCGTACCCGTACGCCCGCCGTACAGACGAAACCCCGGGAGGCCACGACCGCGTCGCCTCCCGGGGTCGTCGGGCTACCGGAACGGCAGGCTAGCAGCCCGTGGTGAAACCCCCGCTACATTCGAGCGGCGATGCATCCCGCCTGAGCGGCGTTGCTCCTCGGTCGCCTCTGGCCAAGAGGCTCCCTCGTCGCGCCTTGTCAGGCGGGCGCCTCACCGCTCTCGGTGTCACGCGGGTTCACCACGGGCTGCTAGAAGCGGACGCCCGCGGAGATCAGGAACGACCGGGCGTCCCGGTAGTCGCCGGCGGAGGTCGCTTCGCCGAAGCGGGGTCCCTGCGTGTACGTGGTCGGGATCCCCAACGCGTCCGTCGGCCCGGTCGCGTCGTGCCGAATGGTCGTGTTGTAGTAGAGCAGCTTGTCGTTGTTCGTCAGGTTGTACCACTCGATCTTCACCCACGGCCGCAACCGCCCCTGGACCGGGACGTCGTAGTGAAGCGACAGGTCGAACCGGCCGGAGCCGTTGTACAGCTCGGATCCGCGACCCGCCGAGTAGTACAGCGTCCGCGACGAGGGACCGTCGACGTAGCCCAGCTCGTCGAGGATCGCCTGCTGCTCATCCGTCACCCGGAAGCTGCTCGACGCGAGGCTGTAGTTCTCCGCCGAGTCGTACCGCCAGAACCCGCCGATGTCCAGATCGCCGAAGGCGCCCATGCCGAGGGTGTAGATCCCCCAGACGCGCATGCGGTGCTTCTGGAAGTCGTCGAGGCGGCCCCACGGGTGGAACCGATCCGCCGGCGTCACCTCCGGCCAGTCGCCATAGACGGACGAGATGGCGGGCTGGTTGGTGTTCTCGCCATCGAAGTTCCCCTCGTTCCTGAGCTGGATCGTCCAGGATCCGTTCAGCAGCAGGTCATCGAACACCGAGTAGCGCGTCTCGAACTGCAGCCCGTCATAGTTCCGCCGCAGGGCGTCGGGGTCGTCCCCCAGGTCGCCCGGATTCCGGAAGACCTTGTTCGTGAACGTGCCGTACTCGTCCCCGGTGTCCAGATCCATGAGCGTCGTCGTCCCTGTCGTCAGGTCCTGGTAGTCCTCTACGAAGCTGCCGGCGCGGCGGCGGACATACGTCGCCTGGACGTACCCGCGATCCCCGAGCGTCGCGCCGCTCGACAGCGTGAACTCCTGCGTGAGTGGCGCATTCAGCCGCTCGTCGGTGAAGACATTCTGAGTCGGGAAGCGGCCCAGGATCGTGAAGTAGTTGTCTGGATCGAGGCCGGGGCAGTTGGCTGCCGTGGCGTTCGGCAGGCCCGGGCACTCGTGCGACGGACCGGTGTAGACACCCAACAGCAGGCTCGGGTTACCGACGTTCGTGTTCTCGGCGAATTGCGCCTCGCTGTACTTCCCGGCGTAGTGGCTGTAGGTCGCCTGAATCGAGTAGCGGCCGTCACCCAGCGGGTCGTACGACGCGGCCAGGCGCGGAACGATCGCCTGGGTATCAACGGTCGTGATGTCGCCCGGCATCGCCTCGCTCGAGACGAACTCGCCCCGCACACCCAGGTTGACCGAGAGGTGCTCGTTCAGGGCCCAGTTGTCGTTGATGAAGAACGATGACGTGCTGACGTTGATCCGGGCCCCGCGCGCCGGAATCCAGCTCTCGATCAGCGACTCGAACTGGCTGAACACCGGGATCAGCCGGTCGTTGACGATGATCGGATCGCCATTCGCGTCCACCATGTAGTCCGCATCGAAGACGTAGCCGGTGGACGACTGCGAGTTGCCGCCGGTCCGCGTCGACCGGAAACGCTCGAAGCCCAGCTTGATGTTGTGTGAGCCGAGCGACTCCGTCCCCCGGTACCAGGTGACGTTGCCGGTCACCTGCAGGTTGTTCCGGTCTTCCGGGTCGGTCGCATCAAAGTAGGGCGCGTTGAAGTGGCCCAACTGTTGCGTCAGCGTAATGAAGGGCGAGTGCCCGATGGCGGTCTCGGTGCCGCCGCCACCCCGGAAGCCGAACCGCTTCTGCGACACCTGAGCCTCGGCAAAGACGTTCCGGCTAAGACTGCCGCGGTAGGTCGTCACGGACAGGTCGTTCGGCCGCGTCCCGTCGACCTGCGTATCCGGCGTGATGCTGAACGAGAACGTGGGGCGGGTGCCTCGGGCCGTCTGGTTCCGCATGTACTGGCCGGACAGCGTGTGGCCCGGCGCGAGCGTCGCGGTCAGCTTGGCCTGGTTCCGGTCGTTGTTGTTCGTCGAGTTGTACGAGATGCCGGTCTGCCCGAAACTGTCGCTGTCGGTGGTCCGCGCGCGGCGGAACGAGTAGAAGAACCAGAGGCGGTCGCGCGCGATCGGTCCGCCGAGCGTCGCTTCGTGCGTCCGGTTCAGGATGTCCTCCCGGTTCACCTCGTTCTCCACCTCGTACGGGTTGAGCGACTCCCAGGTCGGCTTGTCGAAATTCGAGCGCCAACTGCCCGAGAACGTGTTGCCGCCGCTCTTCGTGATGACGTTGACGACGCCGCCGGAGAACCGCCCGTACTCGGCGGAGATCCCGGAGGTAAGCACCTGCGTTTCCTCGATCGCGTCCGCGACGTACAGCGCGTTCGACGTGCCGAACAGATTGTCGTTCGTGTCGACACCGTCCACCAGGTAGACGTTGTCGTAGGCGAACGCGCCGTTGATCGCGAGCTGCCCGGCGTTCGGCGTGTTGGTGTTCAACCCCGGCTGAAGCGCGGCGATGGCGAACGGCGACCGACCAACCGGCAACACGTTCACGACATCGTCCACCATGTTCGCGGCGGTCTCCGTCGTCTGGATCGCCGCCGGGACGACGCCTACCACCTGCACCGTCTCGGTAACCCCGCCGGGGGCCATGACCGCGTTCACGCCGACCTCGCCGCCGAGGGGGACGGTCGGCGCCTGCTCGACGTCGCCGAAGCCGGAAAGCGTGAAGACCACCGAGTAAGCGCCCGGTGGGAGCTGCGGCAACGAGTAGTTGCCGTTGATGTCGGTGACCGCAGTGCGCGTCCCCTGCATGGACGGCGAGCTGACTGTAATCGTCACACCAGGGAGTGAAAGTCCCTGGGCATCGACCGCGGTGCCGGTGATGGTGCCGGTCTGACGGCCCTGCCCGAAGGCTTCGGCCGCGACCGTGAGGGCCAGCACGAGGCTGAACGCCAGTATGAGTGTTCTTTTCAACGTTCGATCCTCCTCACGGGACGGAACCAACCGCCCGTTACTATCGTATTTACATCGTTTGGGCCCGAAGGTCCAGCCGCTTTACATCGTTTGGGCACGAATACCAGCCGCCCGCGGTGGCTCGGTTCGGGCACATGCCCGAACATCGGGCGGGCTACCGGTCCAGCCGCGGGTGCGCGGAGGCGCTATCAGCCCTCGTCCGGGGGCAGTTCGCGCGGGCGCCAGACGTTGACCACCCTGCCCGGGCTGCGCACGGACAGGTCGGACCAGGCGGCGATGTCGAGCTGAATCTCGGCCAGGGCGGCAGTTGGGATCGCCTCGCCGCTGCCGCCCAGGCGGGCGACCAGCTCCTCGAGGCCGGGGTTGTGTCCGACCACCATGACGCGCGCGGCGTCGCCCGCCGCCTCGTGGATGACGTCGATGATCTCGGCCGGATTCGCCAGATACAGTCGTCGCTCCAGGTGGACGTTGCCGCGGTAGCCGGCCTGTTCGGCCACCGCGTCGGCCGTGACGCGGGCCCGTTTGGCGGTGGAGCTGAGGATCAGGTCGGGACAGAGGTGGTGCTCCGCGACCAGGCGCCCCATCCGCGGGGCGTCCCCCTTTCCCCGCCGGTTCAGCGATCGGTCGTGGTCCGACGTCTCCGGATGCTTCCAGCTCGACTTGGCGTGGCGGAGGAGCAGCAGAGTCTTCATGGCGGCGTCGGCGTCATGGCGGAATATCAGCATCCGTATGATATCCGGGCCGATGCTGGCCGATGCCGGCGTCAGGCTGGCGCCCGCGAGGCCTCTCGATTATCATCCGGCGCAGGCACGGAACCTCAGAGAGGTGGCATCATGCGGATTCCCACGATGGCCCTGAGCATCCTCGCGGCCGGGTTGATCGCCGGCGGCGGCCTCGCCGCCGCGCCCGCCGCCGCGCAGGAAACCGAGGAGAACCCCTTTACCGCGACGATTGACGTGCGGATGGGCGAGCGGATGTTCCGTGCGCAGTGCGGTCGCTGTCACGGCCGCGACGCCAGGGGGAACGATGAGACCGGCGCTCCCGACCTCACGACCGGCCAGTTCTCACGGGCGAGCAGCGACGCCGGGATGTTCGACGTGATCCGGAACGGCATCGAGAACACCGCGATGATCGGCATCTCCAGCCGCGCGTCGGATCAGAACGTCTGGCAGATCGTCTCCTACATCACCTCGCTCAACTTCGACCCGAGCGACTACGACCTGCCGGGCGACGCCGCCCGCGGCACCCAAGTGTACGAGGCGGAGAACTGCAGCCAGTGCCACATGGTGAATGGCGACGGGGGCCGTCTCGGGCCCGACCTCTCCGATGTCGGAGGCCGGTTGACGCCGGACGAGATCCGGATCGCGCTGACCGATCCGAACGACGAGGTCGAGCCCCGCTGGTGGACGATGCAGATCACCCGGGAGGACGGATCCCGGATCGACGGACTCCGGATGAACGAGGACACGTTCTCAGTCCGGATCATGGACAACGACGAGCGGCTCTGGCAGTTCCTCAAGAGCCAGGTCCGCTCCGTCGAGCGGGTGACCGACTCGACGATGCCGGCCGTCGGGGTGTCGGGCCAGCAGCTCGACGACCTCATCGCCTACGTCTTCACGCTGCGCAAGGAGGACAACTAGTCATGACGCGTCCTGCCTGTCTCGTTGCGTGCCTGGCCGTCGCGGCCGGTGCGTTCGCCGCTGCTGATGCGGTCACCATCGTCACTGCCCAGACGGGCGAGACGTCGGCGTTGCGGCCGGTCACCTGGGAGCGGCTGCTGAACGCGGCCGACGAGCCGGAGAACTGGCTCATGTACAACGGCACGCTCGACGCCCAGCGCTACAGCCGGCTCGACCAGATCCACAGCCGCAACGTCTCGAACCTCGAGCTGAAGTGGGCGTACCAGATCCCGGAGATCGACCGGGCCGAGACGACGCCGCTGGTGGTGGACGGCATCATGTTCGTCACCGAGGCGCCGAGCAACCTCGTCGCGCTCGACGCCGCCACCGGCCGCCAGTACTGGCGCTACGAACAGCCGCTGCCGGACGACCTGCGGGCCTGCTGCGGCCGGAACAACCGCGGCGTCGCCATCCTGGGGGAGACGCTCTTCATGAGCACCCTCGACGCGAAGGTGGCGGCGATCGACGCGCGCACCGGCAACCTGGTCTGGGAAACCGCAACCGCCGACTACCGGTCGGGCTACAGCAAGACCGCGGCCCCGCTCATTGTCAAGGGTCAGGTGGTGACCGGGATCGCCGGCGGCGAGTTCGGCATCCGCGGCTTTCTCGATGCCTACGATGCGGAGACCGGCTCGCGCACCTGGCGCACCTACACCATTCCCGGGCCGGACGATCCGGGGAACGACACGTGGGCGGGCGAGTCGTGGCGGACCGGCGGATCGCCCACCTGGATCACCGGCGCCTACGACCCGGAGCTCGACCTGATCTACTGGGGCACCGGAAACCCCGGTCCCGACTGGAACGGGGACGTGCGTCTGGGCGACAACCTCTACAGCGACTCGGCGCTGGCACTGAACGGCGCAACGGGCGAGCTGGAGTGGTACTTCCAGTTCACGCCGCACGACATCCACGACTGGGACGCCATTCAGGTGCCGATTCTGGGCGACATCATGTACGAGGGTGAACGGCGGAAGGTGATGATGTGGGCCAACCGCAACGCCTTCTACTACACGCTCGACCGCGAGACCGGCGAGTTCCTGGTCGGGAAGCCCTACGCGAGGCAGACCTGGGCGGAGGGGCTCGACGAGAACGGCCGGCCGATCCGGGTGCCGAACACCGAGCCGTCGGTCGAAGGGACGCTGGTGTCCCCCTCGATTGGCGGCGGCACGAACTGGTGGTCGCCGACGTTCAGCCCGCGGACCGGCCTGTTCTACGTCAACGCGTTCGACGGCGAGCAGATCTACTTCATCCGCGACGAGGAATACGTCGAGGGCGAGCGCTACACCGGCGGCGGCGGCGAGAACCCCGCGCCGATCGACACCTACCAGAGCGCCGTCCGCGCCATCGATCCGGCGACGGGCGACGTGCGGTGGGAATACCCGATCGCGCCCCGCTCCACCTCCGGTCTGACGTCAACCGCCGGCGACCTCGTCTTCGGCGGGACGATTGACGGCTACGTCTTTGCCATCGACGCGGTCAGCGGCGAGGAACTCTGGCACATGGCGGTCGGATCCAGGGTGCACGCCGCGCCCATTACCTACGCAGTGGACGGCCAACAGTACGTCACCGTCGCCGCCGGCAACGTCGTCTTCACCTTCGGCCTCCGCGAATAGCCCTGGTGCGCCAGCCCCGTACCGGTGCGCCGACCCCGTACCGGTGCGCCGGCCTCCAGGCCGGCATCCGGTACGCTGGCGTCATGGCCCCTCGACCTCCCTGGCACGCCGGCACCAATGGTGCGCCGGCCCCGTACTGGTGCGCCGGCCTCCAGGCCGGCATAGGGTACGCTGACATCGACGCTGGCATCTCGATACGATCCCGCACATGCGCCCGAGCCATGCGGCCGCCGTCGCCCTCCTTCTGAGCCTGGCCGTCGCCCCGGGCGACGCCCAAGCGCCAACGTCGCCACGGAACGCCAATTACGACATCGACGTCACGCTCGACCCGGCGGCCCGCGCCCTGACCGGGCGCGAGACGCTGACCTGGCGAAACATCTCGCCCAACGCGACGTCGGAACTGCAGTTCCACCTCTACTACAACGCCTGGCGCAACAGTCGGTCCACCTGGATGCGCGAGCGGCTCCTGGGCCGAGGCGCCGCGCTGCACAACCGCCCGGAAGCGGACTGGGGCTGGGTCGACGTGACCGGCATCCGCCTGTCCGGCGGCGGCACCGCGGGCAGCGACGCGGTCGACCTGACGCGCGACGCGACGTTCATCGCGCCGGACGACGGCAACCCGGACGACCGGACCGTCCTGCGCGTGCCGCTCCCCACCCCGGTCGCGCCCGGCGAAACGATCGACATCGAGATCGAGTGGACCACGCGCATCCCCCGCCCCTTCGCGCGCACCGGCACGGTGAGCGACTATTTCTTCCTGTCGCACTGGTTCCCGAAGATCGGCGTCCTCGAGGCAGACGGCTGGAACTGCCACCAGTTCCACACTGCGACCGAGTTCTTCGCCGACTATGGCGTCTACGACGTCCGGATCACCGCGCCGGCCGGCTGGGTGGTGGGCGCGACCGGCCGCGAGCGTTCAGTGACCGACAACGGCGACGGCACCGCGACGCGCCACTTCCATGCGGAGGATGTGCACGAGTTCGCCTGGACCGCCAGCCCCGACTTTCTGGTAGTGGCGGATCGCTTCGAGCATCCGACGCTGCCGGCGGTCGACATCCGCCTGCTGCTGCAACCGGAGCACGTCGGGCAGGAGGAGCGCCACTTCCGCCCGGTGCGGGAGACGCTGCGGCTCTACGGCGAATGGTTCGGCGCGTACCCGTGGGATCACCTGACCGTCGTCGATCCGGCGTGGCAAAGCCGCTCCGGCGGGATGGAGTACCCGATGTTCATCACCGCGGGCACCCGCTGGCTGGCGCCCGCCACAGCCGACGGCCCGGAGGAGGTGACGGTCCACGAGGCGGGGCATATGTTCTTCCAGAGCGGCGTCGGGAACAACGAGATGGAGCACTCGTGGATCGACGAGGGGCTCAACACCTACGCCACGGCGCGCGTGATGGCAGAGGCATTCCCGTTCGATCGCGAACTCCGCTTCTTCGGCGGCTTCGTCCCGTGGCCGCAGACCGACGTGCCCTGGGATCGCGTGATCCATGGCGACCGGATCGCCGGTTACCGTCGGGTGGCGCGCTCCGACGTGCAGGCACACCCGACCTACCGCTACTGGCCCGGCTCGGCAGGCGCCATCACGTACAACAAGACGGCGCTCTATCTCCACACGCTGGAGCGGCACCTCGGCTGGGACGTCGTGCGCCGCGGGATGTCGGCCCTCTACCGCCAGTGGACGTTCGGCCATCCGGCGCCGGACGACTTCTTCGCCGCGATGAACGAGGCGGCGGGCCAGGATCTCGGCTGGTTCTTCGATCAGGTGCACCGCAGCTCCGTGGTGTTCGACTACGGCATCGCGCAGCTCAGCAGCCGCAACGCCGCGGGCCGCGGGTTCTTCGACGATGGCGGGTTCCGCGATGAGCACACGTCCGCGGGTGCGGGGACGTCCACCTCCGCAGACGCTAGTGGCGGCACACCGACGCTGTACGAGTCGCTGGTGGCGGTGCGCCGCTACGGCGACGGGATCTTTCCGGTCGATGTCCTCGTCGAGTTCGATGACGGCTCCACCGAACGCCGACGCTGGGATGGACGCGCGCAGTGGACCTCCTACCGGTTCGTCCGCCCGTCGCGCGCGGTGACCGCAACCGTCGACCCGGATCGCGTCCTGCTGCTCGACGTCGACTTCACGAACAACAGCCGGACCACCCGGTCGCGTGCGGTCGACGCGGCAGCCAAGTGGACGCTCGCCTGGATCGTCTGGCTGCAGGATCTGCTGCTGACCTACGGCTTCCTCGCATGATCACCAACGTCCTCCCCCGGTGGACCCGCTGTCAGCCGGCACGAGCATTGCTCGCATGACCGCCGCCTTTCTCGACGGCCTCCGCCGCGCCGCCTCCGCACCGATGCTGCTGATCGGCGTCTGGGCGGCGACGCTCGCCACAGCACTACCGCTGGGACTGCTGCTGTTCCTCGGGATCGCCGGCGACCTCGGGCCGAGCGCCACCGCCGGCGCGGTGGCGGAGGGTTGGGACGAAATGTGGTGGATCGAGTTCCGCGCCGACGCGACTGCCGTCGAGGGAACGTTCGGTCCCTGGGTGATCGGCTTCGCGGCGACCCTGTTCAACCTGTCCAACCTGCTCGACGGCGAGGCGCCGGGGGCGGCGACGCTCCCGGCAGTCGTCTGGTTCCTCGCCTGGATCGTTCTCGCGGGCGGCGTGATCGATCGGCTGGCGCGGCAGCGACCGATCGGGAGCGCGGCGTTCTTCTCGGCGTGCGGCGGCTTCGTCTGGCGGTTCGCACGGCTCGGCGTTCTCGCGGCCATCGCGTACGGCGCGCTCTTCCTGTGGTTCCGTCCCTGGCTGTTCGGCGGCGTGTACGAATCGCTCACGGGCGACGTGACGGTCGAGCGCACCTGGGCCCTGAGCCGGTTCGGTCTCTACCTGATCTTCGGCGCACTCCTCGCCGGTGTCGACCTCGTGTTCGACTACACGCGGGTCCGCGCCGTCGTGGAGGACCGCCGCAGCATGGTCGGCGCGCTCCTCGCCACGCTGCGGTTCATGCGCCGGCATGCCTTTGGCGTCGCCGGGTTGTGGTTGCTGAACGGCCTGCTCCTCGCGCTGATCTACACGGCATACGCCATCATCGCCCCGGGCGCCGGCGCGAGCGGCAACGCCGTCTGGGGTGTCTTCCTGATCGGCCAGCTCTACATCGCCGCTCGCGTGTTCGCCAGACTCGCCGCGTACGCCTCGCAGGTCTCCTACTTCCAGTCCCGGCTCGCCCACGCCACCTACGTCGCGAGGCCCGAACCGCGCTGGCCCGACTCCCCGACCGCCGAAGCGATCGGCCCGCCACCGGCGTAGCCGTCCGGCCGCCAGGCGCCGCCGCCTGGACGAGCGCCCAGCAAGCCGGACGCCAATGCCTGCTACGCGCGCTTCAGCGCGCGGCGAATCCGATCCGCCATCGTCTTGGCCACCTTTACCCGCGCGTAGGGCTTGTCGTTCGCCTCGACCAGCGTCCAGGGGGCACGGCGAGTGCTGGTGCGCTCCACCATCTCGTTGACGGCATCGGCGTAGGCATCCCACTTGCGGCGATTACGCCAGTCCTCGTCAGTCATCTTCCACTGCTTGTGCGGCGCGGCCTGGCGCTTCTCGAACCGCTCGAGCTGTTCGTCCCGGCTGATATGCAGCCAGAACTTCACCACCACGGTGCCATGGTCCGTGAGCTGTTCCTCGAAGTGGTTGATCTCGTCGTAGGCGCGCTGCCATTCGTTCGGCATAGCGAGTTGCTCGACGCGCTCCACCAGGACACGTCCATACCAGCTCCGGTCGAAGATGGTGATGTGGCCGGCACGCGAGAGGTGGCGCCAGAAGCGCCAGAGGTACTGGTGGGCCAGCTCCTCGTCGGTTGGCGCGGCGATGGGAATGACCCGGAAATAGCGGGCGTCGAGCGCGGCGGTGACGCGGCGGATGGCGCCCCCCTTGCCGGCAGCGTCCCAGCCTTCGAAGACCGCGATGGTGGAGATGTGGCGTTCGCGGGCGAGGCGCTGGGCTTCGTAGAGGCGGCCCTGCTGACGTTCGAGGTCGATGAGGGCACGGTTTCTGGGAATCGTTCTCGTGAGGTCGAGCGCGGACAGGTGATCGCGGACCAGGGTCACGGGGGCCGGCGGGGACGCCGGCGCACCAACCGATGCCGGCCCGGAGGCCGGCGCACCAGGGGAGGCCGGTGCAGCAGGCTCCGGCCCATCGTGCGAGGACGCATCAAGCACCTGCCGGATCGCGTCGAGGACGGCGCTGGCGACGCGCTCCATCCGATTTGTTGCGTCGGCGTCGTCAATGACGCGCCACGGAGATTCCGGTGCGTCGGTCAGCTTCGCGGCGCGCTGCCAGGCCTTCACCACGTCGGCGTGGCGACGGAGGCGGCGCCACTGATCGGTGCCGGCGCGCCAGCGGCGAAGCGGATCCGCCTCGAACGCCTTCAGCCTCTCGCGCTGCGTCTTCCTGTCGACGTGGAGCCAGATCTTGACGATGGCGGCGCCGTCGTCCGCCAGGGCGCGCTCGAACTCCGCGATGCGCCGCATCCGGCGGTCGAACATCTTCCGGCTGCACCGTTCCTCGGCGACGTCGAGCAGCGGCGGACCATACCAGCCGCTCAGAAAGAGCGCCACGACGCCGCGCGGCGGGAGTGCGCGCCAGTAGCGCCAGAAGCCGGGTCGTTCCAGTTCCTCGTCGGACGCCTCGCCCCAGGCCCGGGTTTCGAGCCAGCGCGGGTCCATCCAGGCGTTCAGTTCGTTGGCGGTCTCGCTCCGGTCGACGGTCTCGGGACCGGCAAGGACGACAAGCACCGGGCCGGCGCCCCGTTTCCGGAGTTCGTGTTGCGCGGTGAGTAGGCCGGCGCGGAGGGTGGTCCCGGTCACCGGGCGTCAACTGTAGCATCCGGAGACACCTTCCTCCGCGCCCGCCCTCTGCGGGTGTAGTACAAGAGAGGGAGACTTGGCGGCGGGAGAGAATGATGACCGCAATGCCCCGTTTCGTTGTTCCTGTCTTCGTTGCCGTCACCGCGGTTGCCGCCACGCATGCGGCCACCGCCGCTGCCGCCGCGGCGGAGCAGACGTCCGACCAACTTCAGCAGCGGGTCGAGAACGCGTTGCGCGACGAGCGTGCGCTGCGAACCGTCGAGGTGGCGGTTGTCGGCGACGAAGCGACGCTCACCGGGCGCGTCAGCACTTTCTGGGACAAGCATCGCGCGATTGAACGGGCGCTCGGCGTCAATGGCATCAGTTCCGTCGCCAGCGAGATGGTCATCCCGGCGGAAGAGGATGAGCAACGCCTTGCAGAGGAGGTGGGCCGCGCGGTGCGGGGATACCCCCACTACCGGATCTGGGATCTGATCGACGGCCGCGTGAACAACGGCGTGGTCACGCTGTTCGGCCGAGTGACGCCCGAGCGGAACAAGGAAGGCGAACTGTTCGAGCGGATCGCCAAGATTCACGGCGTGCAGGACGTGCAGGTGAACTTCGACGTCCTGCCCACCTCGCGGTCGGACAATCAGCTGCGCAGGGCCATCGCGCGGCGGGTCTTCTCCAGCGAGCACTTCGAGCGTTTCGCGTCGATGCCGAATCCCCCGTTCCACATCATCATCGACAACAGCGTCGTCACGCTGGTCGGCTACGTCCAGGGGCGGATCGAGCTGCTCGAACTGCAGCGGATCGTGGCGCAGACTCAAGGGGTGCTGCGGGTCGAGAACCACTTGCAGACGCCGTAGGCCGCGTCACCGGCACGCCGGGGGCCAGCTCGAGCACGTCCCCCTCGTGCACGATGACAAGGGGGGTGTCGCCGGTCAGCGTGTACGTCGCCTCGGCCGGCGTCATCTCCACCTCGAGGCGCTGCCCCCGGATCTCGAGCGGGAAACGGAGACGGCCCAGCGCCTCCGGCACCCGGGGCGCGAAGCGGATCTCACCCCGGAAGTCGCGCATCCCGGCGAAGCCGTAGATCAGCGTCATCCAGAAGCCGCCCATCGACGCGATGTGGCAGCCATCGTGGACGTTGCCCGCCACGTCGGCCAGGTCCATCAGACCGGCGTCAGTCGAGTACTTGAATGCCTTTTCCGCCTCGCCCACCTCGGAGGCGACGATACTTTCGATCGAGCATGACAGCGACGAGTCGCGTGTGGTCAGTGTGTCGTACAGATTGAAGTTGTTCAGCTTTTGATCGAACGAGAACTCGTCGCCCAGCAGGAACATCGCCAGCACGACGTCCGCCTGCTTCACGACCCGGTGGCGGTAGATGACCAGCGGGTGGTAATGCAGCAGCAGCGGGTACTTGTCCGGCGGCGTGTTCTCGAAGTCCCAATCCTTCTTGTCGTTGAAGGCATCGTCCTGCAGGTGGACCCGCTGCGTCTCGTCGTACGGCACGTACATCAGGCTGGCGGCGCGCTGCCACGCGTCCACTTCGGCCGGGTCGAGGTCGGTGTGCCGCACCAGCGCGGCGAAGTGCGCGGGGTCGTCCTGCTGCAGCCGGCGGATGGTGCTCGCCGCGTACCAGAGGTTCTCGCGCGCCATCAGGTTCGTGTAGAGGTTGTTGTTGACGACCGTGTTGTATTCGTCCGGACCGGTCACGCCGTTGATCCGGAAGCTGATGTCGTCGGGACGGTCGGGGCGGTGCGCGTAGAAGCCGAGGTCGACCCAGAGCCGCGCCGTCTCCACCAGGATCTCGGCCCCCACCTTCGCGAGGAACTCATCGTCGCGGGTGACGTCGACATACTTCCGCAGCGCGTACACGATGTCGGCGTTGATGTGGTACTGCGCCGTGCCGGCGGCGTAGTAGGCAGACGCCTCGTCGCCGTTGATGGTCCGCCACGGAAAGAGCGCGCCCTTCTGGTTCAGCTCGCGTGCCCGCTCCCGCGCCTTGTCGAGAAAGCGGTACCGCTCGCGCAGCAGGTTCTGTGCGATGCGCGGCGTCGTGTAGGTGAGGAACGGCAGCAGGTAGATCTCGGTGTCCCAGAAGTAGTGCCCTTCGTAGCCGGGGCCGGTGAGGCCCTTCGCCGGGACGCCCCCTCCCTCGACGCGCGCCGTCGCCTGGCCGATGTGAAACAGGTTGAAGCGGATGGTCCGCTGCCACTCCGGATTGTCGACGACCACCTCGCACCGCCGCCAGAAGTCGTCGAGGAACCGGCGCTGGCTGTCGAGCAGATCCTGGAAGCCGCGCTTCACCGCCCGGTCGAGGACGCGCCGCGCCTCGCGGCACAGCTCCTCCGCGCCGCGCCGGCTCGACGATGAGTGGTAGGCGATGTACTTGACGATCCGGATCCGCGTATTCGCCTTCCCGTCGATCGAGAAGACGACGCGGCCGCCGATCGCGTCCGCGTGCGTCTCGGTGGTGAACGCGCAGTCGGTCTCGACGGTGTGATCGACGGCGCACGACAGCGTCATCCCGCTCGTCTTCGCCGCGTAGCCCCGGACGATGCGCAGACCGCGCGTCTCGCTGACGCGCGACTTCAGCACCTCGCACCCCACCTGCTTGCGGCGCGGGTCGCCATCGTCCCGCTCTCCACGGCCCGAGTCGGCGATCTCCGACTCGATCACCACCGGCGCGTCATAGGCGAGCGTGACGTCGTAGACGATCGCGGCGAGGTGCCGGTGCTCGAGCGAGACGAGACGGCGCGAGTCGATCGTGACACGCTGCCCGGAGGTGTGCCGCCAGACCAGCCGGCGATCGAGGGTGCCGGCCCGCATATCGAGCGCCCGCTCGAACTCGTCGAGCGTCGCCGTCGGCAGGTACAGCGGCTCGTCGCCGACGTAGAGCCGGAGGATCTTCGCATCCGGCACGTCGACGATGGTCTGCCCCACCTTCGCGAAGCCGTACGCCTCCTCGCCGTAAATGATTGGCCAGGTCTCGTGAAAGCCGTTGACGTACGTGCCGCTGTAGGCCACCGGCTGCCCCTCGTCGCAGGTGCCGCGCATTCCGAGGTAGCCGTTCGCGAGGGCAAAGATCGACTCTGACGCCGCGAGTCGCCGCTCGTCGAACTCAGTCTCGAGGAGCCGCCACCCGTCGTACGGGTAGATGTCCTCGAGCCTATGCCCCCGATGATTCGTCATCACTTCGGTGGGCGAACGCCCAGGTCGGAATCCATTCGCGATGCGGCCGCGGTCAGCCGGCCGTCCGCGGCAGCCGACGCATCGGCCGCCCGGCCGCCGTTGGCCAGCGTTTCCGCCAGGTCGCTCACGACCTCGTCAGCCCCCGCCGCCGCCAACTCCTCCGGCGCTCCTGTCCGGTCGATCGCCACCACCAGGCCGAACCGGCCGGCGCGCGCCGCCTGCACGCCGGCGATCGCATCCTCAACGACCGCCGCGCGAGCCGGGTCGACCTGCATCATCCGCGCCGCATACAGAAACATGTCGGGCGCCGGTTTCCCGGCCAGACCCATCGCCTCCGCCGTCAACCCGTCCACCCGCAACTCGAACAGCTCGGCGATCGCCGCCGCGTCCAGGATCTCCCCGCACCCCCGGCTCGACGAAACGACGGCGGTCCGCACACCGTTCGCCCGCAGATGCCGCACCACGGCCAGCGTCCCCTCGTACCGCTCGACCCCCTCGGTCGCCAGCATCTCGTGAAACAGTTCGTTCTTCCGATTCCCCACCGCGCAGACCGTCGCGCGCCCCGGCGCGTCCGACGGCTCCCCATCGGGCAGCGCCATCCCCCGGGACGCCAGGAATTCCCGCACGCCGTCATACCGCGGCCGGCCGTCGACGTACCGCGCGTAGTCCCGCTCGTCGAACGGCCGGAAGGGTGACACACTCGGTGCGGCGCCTGGTGCGTCGCTCGGTGCGGCACCTGCGCCGGTCGGTGCGCCGGCCTCCAGGCCGGCACCAAGACCGGCCGCCCGTGCCAGCAGGAACTCATCAAACGTCCGCTTCCAGCAGGCCGCATGCAGCCGCGCCGTCGCCGTCAGCACCCCATCCAGGTCGAACAGCACCGCCGCGTACGCAGTCCAGTCGATCATCAGACCCAGCCCCGTGCGTGTTGCGCGTCTTGTCTGACCGTCTTATCGGACGCTCAGCGCGAGGGTGCCTCCGCGGCGACAACGCCCACGGGACAGGCAACCCCGGTGCCTCCGTGGCCGCAGTAGCCGCCCGGGTTCTTGGCGAGATACTGCTGGTGGTACTCCTCGGCGTAGTAGAAGGCAGGCGCCGCGCGGATGTCGGTCGTCATCGGCCCGTAGCCGGCCTGCGCGAGCAGCGGCGCGTACCGGTCGCGCGACGCCTCGGCCGCCCGCTGCCGGTCGTCGCCGCTCACATAGAGGGCCGACCGGTACTGCGTCCCGACATCATTCCCCTGCCGCATCCCCTGCGTCGGGTCATGGTGTTCCCAGAAGACCGCGAGCAGCCGCTCGAACGGCAGGATCGTCGGGTGGTAGACCGCCAGCACCACCTCGGCATGGCCGGTCCCACCGTTGCACACCTCGTGGTAGGTGGGGTTCGGCGTCACGCCGCCGGCGTAGCCGACTGCCGTCGTATGCACGCCCTGCAGGTTCCAGAACGCCTGCTCGGCGCCCCAGAAGCAGCCCATCCCGAACAGCACCTGCTCGGCGCCGTCCGGAAACGGCGGGACGATCGACCGGGCATGGACGAAGTGCTCCGGCACCACCGGCATCGCCTCGTCGCGCCCCGGCAGCGCGGAGTCGGCGTCAGATAAACGGTGTGTGGCCCGGTTGGCGAAGAACATGGCGACCTCTCCTTCTCTCCGTCTGTCGCGTCGGGCGCGCCACGGCAGTCTTACAGCATATAGTGATCCGCCGTGACCCCCACCGGCCCGCTCGTGCTGCCCGACGACCGCTTCAACCGGCTGCTCGCCGCGCACGTCCATCCCCCCGGCTGGCAGAACCCGACGCCTGACGGCCGCTACAACATCGTCGTGGTGGGCGCCGGAACCGCGGGGCTCATCACGGCGTCGGTCTCGGCCGGCCTCGGCGCGAAGGTGGCGCTGATCGAACGCCACCTCATGGGAGGCGACTGCCTCAACGTCGGCTGCGTCCCGTCCAAAGGGATGATCCGCGCCGCCCGCGTCTGGGCATCGGCGCGCGACGGCGCAGAGTTCGGCCTGACCTTCCCTGGCGGCGTCGAGCGCGATTTCGGCGCCGCGATGGAACGGATGCGCCGGCTGCGCGCCCGGATCAGCCATGTCGACTCGGCCGATCGGTACCGCGACCTGGGGATCGACGTCTACCTGGGCGAGGGCCGCTTCACGGGACCCGACACGCTACAGGTGGGCGACGCGGCGCTACGGTTCGCGCGCGCCGCCATCTGCACCGGCGCCCGCGCCGCGGCGCCGCCGATCCCGGGCCTCGCGGAAGCAGGCTACCTGACGAACGAAACGGTCTTCTCGCTCACGGACCTGCCGCCGCGCCTCGCGGTGATCGGCGCCGGCCCGATCGGCTGCGAGCTGGCCCAGGCGTTCGCCCGCTTCGGCAGCGAGGTGACCCTGGTCGAACAGGCCCCCAAGATCCTCCCCCGCGAGGATCCGGACGCGGCCGCCATCGTGCAGGAGCGCATGGCGAAGGATGGCGTCACCTTCATCTTCGACGCCACCGTCAACTCCGTCAGGCGCGCGGACGCCGCCTCGGGGTCCGCCGATGCCGACGTCGGTGCCCTCAGGCGCATCCACTACACCGCGAACGGCGCCACCGCCGACATCGAGGTGGACGCCATCCTGGTCGGGGTCGGCCGCGCGCCTAACGTCGAGCATCTCGGCCTCGACGCGGCGGGCGTCGCATGCGATCGGACGGGCGTCACCGTCGACCGCTACCTCCGCACCGCCAACCGCCGCGTCTACGCCGCCGGCGACATCTGCTTCCCGTTCAAGTTCACGCACACCGCCGACGCGATGGCGCAGATCGTCGTGCAGAACGCGCTGTTTCCCCACCCCTTCGGCCTCGGCCGCCGGGCGACCGACAGCCTGATCATCCCCTGGTGCACCTACACCGAGCCGGAGATTGCACACGTCGGGATGTACGAGGCCGGCGCGCGCGCGAAGGGGATGGACGTCGAGACCATCACGCAGCCGCTCGCCGATGTCGATCGCGCCGTCCTCGACGGCGAAGATGCCGGCTTCGCACGCATCCATGTCAGGAAGGGGACCGACCGGATCCTGGGCGCCACCGTCGTCGCCGCCGACGCCGGCAACCTGATCAGCGAGGTGACCGTCGCCATGCAGGCTGGCGCCGGCCTCGGCACGATTGGCGCCGCCATCCACCCCTACCCGACGCAGGCGGAGGCGTGGCGAGGACCGCCAACCAGCTCCGCCGCTCCCGCTTCACCGCCCGGCAGAAGGCGCTCCTCACCCGCCTCTTCGCCTGGCGTCGCTAACAGGTGTAGGATGCGCCCCAAGGAGCACGCGTCATGACGATCTCGATTACCTACTGCACCCGTTGAAAGTACGGACCCCGGGCCACCAGTCTGGCGGCCGACATCAAGGAAGCGTTCGGCGTCGAGTCCGAGCTGATGGAGGGGAGCAACGGCATCTTCGATGTCGTCGCCGATGGCGAGATGATCTTTTCCAAGCACGAGGTGGAACGCTTCCCCGAACCGAAGGAGGTCATCGATGCGCTGAGGGCGATGAGCATGGCATAGGAGGATTCCATGGGACGCAGCCGCGTGACGCGCATCCCCCGGCGCACCGTTCTCACCACCGCCGCTACTGCCCTCGCCGCCGCGACGTTCTCCACGCCCCGCGGCGCCCTCGCCCAGTCGACCGATCCCACCAAGGCGCCCGGCGGCCCCCCCAGCGAACTAGGCCGGCGCTCCCCGCACGCCCCGCTCGCCCGCGGCGCCCTGACCCGCGGCTCGTCCCGCACGCCGCTGCAGGATCTCCACGGCATGATCACGCCCTCGGATGTCCACTTCGAACGCCACCACGCCGGCGTGCCGTCGATCGACCCGGAGGACTACCGCCTCCTGGTCCACGGCATGGTCGACCGCCCGATGGTCTTCACGCTCGACGACCTGAAGCGCTTCCCCGCCACGTCGCGCATCGGCTTCCTCGAGTGCTCTGGCAACTACCCGCCGGCGGCCGGCCCCGAGACGAAGCCGGAGAACGTCGCCGGCATGACCGCGACCTCCGAGTGGACCGGCGTGACGCTCGCCACCCTGTTCCGCGAAGTGGGTGCAAGCCCTGACGCCACCTGGTTCCTCGCCGAGGGTCAGGACGCCGCCGTCATGACGCGCAGCCTCCCGATGGAGAAGGCGTGGGACGATGCGATGGTCGCCTATGCGCAGAACGGCGAGCCGCTCCGTCCGTCGCAGGGCTACCCGGCGCGCCTGTTCCTGCCGGGCTGGGAAGGGAACTCCAACGTCAAGTGGATCCGCCGGATTGAACTGGCCGATCAGCCGTTCATGACGCGCGAGGAGACGTCGAAGTACACCGACCCGATGGTGGACGGCACGGCGCGACAGTTCAGCTTCGTCTTCGACGCGCGCTCGCTGATTACGTCGCCCGCGTTCCCCGACGTCATCGAGCCGGGCTGGATCGAGATCCGCGGCATCGCCTGGTCGGGGCGCGGCACCATCGCACAGGTGGACGTCAGCACCGACGGAGGGACCACCTGGCAGCCGGCGCGCCTGCAGGAACCAGTGCTGCGCCAGGCGCACACCCGCTTCCGTCACCTGTGGCCGTGGGACGGCACGGAGACCGAGATCATGAGCCGCGCGACCGACGATACCGGCTACACGCAGCCGACCCGCGCGGAACTCCTCGCCCAGCGGGGCCGCCGCGCCCGGCGTTACCACCTGAACCCGATCACCGCCTGGCACATCCAGCCCGACGGCCACGTCTTCTACCGCGAGGAAGAGCCGTGGGACGCCTGACGCCCGGCGCGCTCACTGGTGCGCCGGCCTCCAGGTCCGCATTCACTGGTGCGCCGGCCTCCAGGCCGGCATCACCCCAGCCCTGGACGCGCATGGTCGCCGTAGCGACGCTGGCGATCCCGATCCTCGTAACCGGCTGCGCGGGGCCGGAGAGCGAGCCGCCCTCCGCCGATCCGGCGGCGATGACCGACGCTGCACCGGTGAACGTGACCGCTCCCGCCGGCCATCCCGAACGCTTCGGTTTCGGCCGGGCGGCGACCCACGAGGAGATCACGGCCTGGGATATCGACGTCATGCCGGACGGCACGGGCCTCCCGGAAGGGGAGGGCACTCACGCCGACGGTGCGCCGATCTACCTTCGCCACTGCGCCAGTTGCCACGGCCGCAACGGTGAAGGCGGGAGCGCCGAACCGCTTGTCGGCTACGAGCCGGAGACCGCGCCTCCCTTCGGCCCCCGCTACGAGGAATGGCGCGGCGATGGCGAGGATGTCCCCTTCACGGTGGGGAACTACTGGCCCTATGCCACCACCCTCTTCGACTACATCCGGAGAGCGATGCCGTCGAACACGCCCGGCACCCTCGCGAACGACGAGGTCTACGCCCTGACCGCCTGGCTGCTCGCCGAGAACGGCATCATCGAGGCCGACGCCGTCATGAACGCCACCAGCCTCCCCCAGGTGGAGATGCCGGCGCGAGACGTGTTCGTCCCGCAGGAAGGGTAGTACGTGCTAGCAGCCCGTGGTGAAACCCCGCGTGACACCGAGAGCGGTGAGGCGCCCGCCTGACAAGGCGCGACGAGGGAGCCTCTTGGCCAGAGGCGACCGAGGAGCAACGCCGCTCAGGCGGGATGCATCGCCGCTCGAATGTAGCGGGGGTTTCACCACGGGCTGCTAGTACCCGGCGACCAGACCGTCCTTGCGGGGGTCCGTTCCGCCGTGAAGCATGCCCGTGTTCGGGTGGATCATGATCGCCTGGTAGCCGCCCATGCCGCCGCCGCCCGCACGCTGGACATGGTGGCCGCGCCGGCGGAGCTCGGCGATCACCTCGTCCGAGATACCCGGTTCCACGGCCAGCGTACCGCCGGGATAGGTGCTCGGGCTGTGGCGCACGCGCGCCGCGTCGCCCGCTTCCTGAATGTTCATCCCGTGGTCGATGATGTTCGAGAGCACCTGCCAGTGCCCCTGCGGCTGCATCGGGCCACCCATCACACCGAACGGCATGAACGGCTTCCCGTCCTTCGTGACGAAGCCCGGCATGTTGGTGTGGAGCGATCGCTTGTGCGGCTCGAGCGAGTTGAGGTGGCCGTCCTCGAGCGTGAAGCCTGAGCCGCGGTTCTGCAGCGCGAAGCCGAGGTCGGCCGGCACCGCCTTGGAGCCGAAGCTGCCGAAGATGCTCTCGATGAGCGAGATGGCGTTCCGGTCCTTGTCGACCACCGTCAGGTAGACGGTGTCGCTGTGCTCGAACGGGTTGCCGGGGGTCACGTCGGTCGCGGCGCGCTGGCGGTCGATCAGCGTGCGGCGCGCCTCGGCGTACGGCTTCGCGATGAGCTGCCGCGCCGGCAGTTCGTTCGCGTCCGCGTCAGCCACGTAGGTGTTGCGGTCGGCCCAGACCAGCTTCTTCGCCTCGGTGAAGAGGTGGAGCGCCTCCGCGCTGTTGTGGCCGAGCGACGCGATGTCGTAGCCCTCCATGATGTTCAGAATCATCAGGGCAAGGATGCCGGAGCTGTTGGGCGGCACCTCCCAGATGTCGTAGCCGCGGTAGTTCGTGCTGACCGGATCGACCCAGGCGGAGGTGTGATCCTCGAAGTCGGCCATCGTGAAATAGCCGCCGTTCGCCTCGCTGAAGGCGACGATCTTACGGGCGATCTCGCCGCGGTAGAAGGCGTCGCGGCCGCCGTGCGCGATCTGCTCGTAGGTGTCGGCGAGCTGCGGGTTCTTGAACAGGTCGCCCACCGCCGGCGGGCGACCGTTCGGGAGGTACGTGGCGGCCGATGTCGGCCATTGCTCAAGCGCCGGCGTCGACGACGCCCACTGTCCCTGAATGATCTCGCTGACCGGGAATCCGTTGCGCGCGTAGCCGATCGCCGGCTCGAGCAGCTCGGCCAGCTCCATCGTGCCGAAACGGTCCACCAGTTGCGACCAGGCGTCGACGGCGCCCGGCACCGTCCAGGTGAGCGGCCCGCTGCCCGGCATCCGCTCATAGCCCTGGCTGACGAGCGTCTCGCGGCTGATTTCGTACGGCGCGCGGCCCGTGCCGTTCAGCGCGTAGAGCTGTTCGCTGTCGGCGTCCCAGACAATGGCGAAGAGGTCGCCCCCGACGCCGTTCATGTGCGGCTCGACCAGGCCGAGCATCGCGTTGACGGCGACCGCGGCATCGATGGCATTGCCGCCCGACTTAAGGATCTCGAGGCCCACCTGCGCGGCGAGCGGCTGGCTGGCCGCCACCATGCCGTTCGGCGCGATCACCTCCGAGCGGCTGCCATGGACGCTACGGGCCGGACGGCTGTAGCCATGGCCGAGGGCATCCTGTGACTGCGCCTGCATCTGCGTTCGGAAGTCGGAGCCGATCAGCGTGATTCCCAGCATCGCCGCCACCGCCAGTGTTCCTCTTGCCATGATCAACATCCCTGCCTGTTCACCGGTCCGACGCCATGCTACTGCAACCCTGGCCAAATCGACCTCGGCGACCGCTATCGCACTGGCCCTCGTTTCTTCTTCCTAGGCACGATACTCGCGCCTTGTCTGGCAGGCGCCTCGCCGCGCTGGCTGCTACGCGGGTTGTCACCTCGACAATTGCGTTCCTCACGGATCAGGTCGACGCTGTCCCGCAGCGGACCGGGCGACATCGCACGAATGCGGTCCGCTTCCGCGAGCAACGCGCCGCCGTCGGGGCGTGCGGCTGATCTCCGGTTCATGGTCTGGCTCCGGCTCTCAGCACGATAGCGCAACGACAGTGCCGGATGCCGGCCTGGAGGCCGGCGCACCAGTACGGGATGCCGGTCTGGAGGCCGGCGCACCAGTACGGGATGCCGGCCTGGAGTCCGGCGCACCATGAGACGGGGACCGGCTACGGCGAGCTGGTGGCGGCAACCTGCCGGCGGACGGCGGTGGCGATACGGTCGGCCGAGATCCCGTAGCGATCCAGGAGATCGGCGGGAGGGCCGCTTCGGGGCACTTCGCGAACGGCGAGACGATCGACGGCGATGCCGTCGGGGGCCACGACTTCGCTGACGGCGTCGCCGAGGCCGCCGGCGGCGTAGTGGTCCTCGACGGTGATCAGGCGGTTGCCCGTCTGGTGCGCGGCCGCGAGGAGCGTCGCGCGGTCGATCGGCTGAACGGAGTAGGCGTCGATCACGCGCAGCGCGATCCCCTCCGCGGCGAGCAGGTCGTGCGCCTTGAGCGCCTCGAACAACGTGATGCCGGCGGCGACCACGGTCGCCGCGTCGTCCGGGGACTCGCGCACCACCTTCGAGCCGCCGATCGGGAACGGCTCGTCCGGGCGGTAGATGACCGGCGTCGCGGGGCGCGTCGTCCGAATGTACGTCATGCCGTCGTAGCCGGCCGCCGCTTCGACGAGGCGGGCGGCGCTCACCGCATCGCTCGGATATAGCACGGCGCAGCCGGGGACGGCGCGCATCATCGCCAGGTCTTCGAGCGCCATTTGGGACGGGCCGTCCTGGCCGATCGACACGCCGGCATGCGATCCGGCGAACGTGATGTTCATCCGACCGATTCCCGCCATCCGAATGAAGTCGGCGGCGCGCATCAGGAACGCGGCAAACGTCGACGGGAACGGGATGGCGCCGCGGCTCGCGAGGCCCATCGCCATGCCGGCCATCACCTGCTCGGCAATGTAGGTCTCGTAGAACCGGTCGGCATGCGCCGCTTCGAAGTCCTGGCTGAAGGTGGAGTTGCTGACGTCGGCGTCGAGCGCCACGATGCGCGTGTCGGCGTTGCCGAGGGCGGCGAGCGCGGCGCCGTACGCGGCGCGCGTCGCCACCTTGTCGCCGAGCGCGTACGCGGGCGGCTTCGGCAGGGTCGGCGGGCCGCTTGGCGGCGGCGCCGGCGCCTGGGCGCGCGCTGGCGGCGGCGGGATCGCGGGCGCCGGCGCGCCATCGTTCAGTACCACGCCGATATCCGCGAGCGCGGCGGCGAGCTGATCGCCGGGTGGGATCGGCTTGCCGTGCCAGCCGTCCTTTCCCTCGAAGAGGGCAACGCCCTTCCCCTTCAGCGTGCGCGCCAGAATCATCGTCGGGCGTCCGCGGGTGCGCGCCGCCTCGTCGAGGGCGTCGACGATCTGCCGCATGTCGTGGCCGTCCACGACAATCGCATGCCAGCCGAACGCGTCCCACCGCACACGGTAGGCGTCCATGTCGTGGCCCCACTGCGTCGCGCGGCTCTGACCGAAGCCGTTGACGTCGGTGATGGCGCAGAGGTTGTCGAGCGCGTACCGCTGTGCCACCTGCGCCGCTTCCCAGACCGAGCCCTCCGCCGACTCACCGTCGCCAACGAGCACATACGTGCGGTAGTCGGAGCCGATCCGCCGCGCGTTCAGCGCAATGCCGACCGCAGCGCAGATCCCCTGGCCGAGCGAGCCCGTCGCAACGTCGACGAACGGCAGCCGCGGCGTCGGGTGGCCTTCAAGGTCGGAATCGATCGCGCGGAGATTGAGCAGCTCGTCCGCCGGCACGTAGCCCGCTTCCGCCCAGACGGCGTAGAGGAGTGGTGCGGCGTGTCCCTTCGACAGGACGAAGCGATCGTTCTCGTCGTGCTGCGGGTTGCGCGGGTCGAAGCGCATCTGCGCAAAGAAGAGCGCGGCGACGATGTCGGCGGCGGAGCAACAGCTTGATGGATGGCCGCTGCCCGCCTTGCTCGTCGCGCGGATGGACGCGATGCGCAGGCGGAGGGCGATCTGTTCGAGAGCGGTGATCGTGGACGGGTCGGACGGCACGGCTCGTTTAGGCGCGAAGTCTAGCACGGGGGATCGGGATTGCGAGCGGCGGCAAGGTCCTGGAGGGCGAGCGCGTACAGTGCGCCGTCGGAGCCGTGGCGACGGGCGGCGGCAGTCTGTCCGGCGAGCGTTGCGAGGGCACGGTCGCGGAAGGGCGGCTGCCCGGTGAGGTGGGCAAGACGGAGCAGAACGCGGGCGGCGTTGCAGTTCGGCGCGAAGGGGTACGACGGCTCGCGCAGCAGGCCGATGTCCTCGCCCATGTGGACGCGGTCGCGGAAGCTGCCGGCCGCATCGTCCCACAAGTGGCGGTTACAGAAATGCATCAGCTCCTGCGCCATGTCGAGGTAGACGTCGCGATCCGTCAACGCGAACAGATCGAGCAGCGCCCCGCTCGCCGCCACATGATCGACGAGCAGTCCCCGCACCGTGCCGGCGCCGTGTGCAATGCCGCCGCCGCGCTCGTAGGTGCCGGCGACGACATGCTCCAGGGCGTCGACCGCATCGGCGAGCAACGTGTCGTCGTCCAGCACCGTCGCGGCGCGCGCCCACGCGCGGACCATCAGGGCGGTGCCGTCGGCGTACACCGCACGATCGATCGCGGGCGGCGGCATGGTGCGCGGGTCTCCAGACCGGCCAGACCGCCTGTCATCTTGCCTGGGTGTCCCGCCAGCCCTCCTCTGCGCGTAGTAGTCGGGATCCGCCCGCTGGCTCGCGAAGAAAGCGGCGCGGCCATCCGGGCGACCAAACAGGGTCCGGCGGACGTAGTGGACGAGGTGCGCCGCGCGCGCGCGGTACTCGTCGTCATCCCGCTCGATCAGCAGCCGTAACACCGACGCGTTCACCTCGAGCAGCTTCTCGGTCGCCGGCTCGGTCCAGTCGGCGCGCTCGCAGTAGCGGAAGACGCCGCCGTCGATGTCGTCGTACAGGCCGCCCCAGCCGATCGCGCGCAACGTCCGTTCCAGCACGTCGCCGAACCGATGGTCGCCGGCGGCGGCGCGGCGCGCAGCGTACTCCAGCGCGGCGGCATGCACTCGCTTCGGTTCCGTGCCGAAGCCTCCGTGCGTGCTGTCGAACTGTTCGAGCAGGTGCGAGGCGAACCAGCCGTCGATTCCCTGATCCGGTGCATCGGCGGGTACGGACATGTCCGATGCTGAAGGGTCGCGACGATCCGCAATGGCGTCTCGCTGAGCTGCGAAGGCATCGGCCACCTGCAGCAGCAGCTCGCGCATCCGTTCGGCACGGATGTAGGTTTCGCCGCCGAGCAGGTCGCCCTCGGACGTGAGGAACGCGGTGGTGGGCCAGCCGCCCAGACTGTAGCGGTCGGCGATATCGGGACGCGCGGCAGGGTCGACGCGGATGGGGATGAAGCGATCGGCAATCAGGTCCGCGATAGCAGGGTCGGCGAACGTCTCCGCCGCCATCGCCGCGGTGGCCCGGCACCAGGCCGGACCGAGCGACAGCAATACCGGAGCGCCCGACGCGCGGGCCTCGGCGAAGGTGGAGGCGCACCACGAACGCCACCCGACGGTGGACGCCGCGGGGCCGCCCGGCAGGGGGCGTGTCACGGTGACGGCCTTGGCGTAGCCGGCGAACCTACTCCTCCGTGATGTTCGCCGCGATGTCGAGGTCGATGCATCCAGCCACGCTGTTGGCGGCGGGGCAGCCCTTGGGGTGCGTTGCGACCGCGCGTTCGGCCGTCTCGCGCATCCCCTTCGGGATCGTCAAGTCGTACCGCACGCGGATCCGCGTGATTCGCAGCACCTTGTCGATCGCCTCGATGTCACCCTCCACATCCGCCTTGATCTTCTCGGGCGGCGCCGGAATGTCGCGCACCTCCAGTGCGCGTGCCAGGGTGCCGAGCAGTCAACCGCCGACCGCGCCGACGATGTAGTCCAGCGTCGCCGGGACCTCTTCGTCCGGCTCGACGCCGTAGAACTTCTTGATGCCGCCATGGACGCCGAAGCGGATCGGCGTGTCAAAGCCGTCGAGGAACGCCTGGCGGATCGGACCCCTCACGCGTTCGATCCGCAGGCGGCTGGTGTGAACGACGTCAGGCATGCAGTGGCTCCTTCCATCTATACCGGCCTGGAGGCCGGCGCACCACAGCGATGGTACAATCTGGCATCATGCAGCAGTCAAGAACTTCGTTGGCGTCGGCGGCGGCTGTCGCTGCGTTCCTGCTGGCCCTGGCCTGGACGGCCGCTGGGGTGCAGGCACAGAGCTTCCTTCAGGAAACGGGGCCCGAAGGGGTGCCGAACTACACCCGGGTGGACGCCTCGGTGGCGTGTGCCGGGGCGACCGGACCGGAGGCGATGCCGGAGATCCAGCGTCGCGGATTCAACACCGTCATCAACTTCCGGACCGCAGGCGAGCGGAATGCGCGCGTGGTCGAGTCGCAGGCTGCGGCGGAGGAGGTGGGCCTGAACTACGTCCATCTTCCGTTCCGCGAGCCGACGACCGAGCTCGTCGAGCAGTTCCTCGACACAGTGGCCGAGCCGGAAAATCAGCCGGTCTACATCCACTGCGGATCCGCCAACCGGGTGGGCTTCATGTGGCTCATCAAGCGGGTGAAGCAGGACGGCTACTCGCTCGAGGATGCGACGACCGAGGCAGAGGCGATCGGCCTGCGGAGCGACGCGCTGCGGGCGTTCGCGCTCGACTACCTGGGCAGCAACTGACGCCATCCGGACTGCGGCGCCGCAGCGTCTCCTGATGACGGGCCGTCGGGGTCCGGCGCGCGAGTTCCGTAGCTGAACGCGTGTCCAGCAAACGCCTCGGCGACATGGACTCGGAGGTGTTTCGGCGCGAGGGGCACGCGCTCGTCGAGTGGATTGCCGCGTACCTCGACGGGTCCGAGCGCTACCCGGTGCTGTCGCGCGCCGCGCCGGGGGAGGTGCGCGACGCGATTCCGGCAACGCCACCCACCGGCGGCGCCTCGTTCGACGAGATCTTCCGCGACTTCGAGCGGGTGATCGTCCCGGGGCTCACCCACTGGAACCATCCCGGGTTCTTCGCCTACTTCGCCATCTCCGGGAGCGCGCCCGGCGTGCTGGCAGAGTTCCTGTCCGCCGCGCTCAACGTGCAGGCGATGCTCTGGCGCACGTCGCCCGCGGCAACCGAGCTGGAAGAGGTGACGCTCGGGTGGCTGCGGCAGTTGCTGGGGCTACCCGACGCGTTCGAGGGGGTGATCTACGACACGGCATCGGTCTCGACGCTGCATGCGCTGGCGGCGGCGCGGCAGCGCGTGGCGCCCGACACGCGGACGCGGGGGATGGCGGGGCGCGGCGATCTGCCGGCGCTGGCCGTGTACGCCTCCGAGCAGTCCCACTCGTCGGTCGACAAGGCGGTGATGACGCTCGGATTGGGGTTGGACGCGATTCGGAAGATCCCGGTGGACGACTGCTTCCGGATGCGGGTGGACGCGCTGCGGGCGGCGATCGCGGCGGACCGGGCGGCGGGGGTGGCGCCGATGGCGGTGGTCGCAACGCTTGGGACGACGTCGACGACCAGCGTGGACCCGGTGCAGGAGATCGCGGCGGTGCTCGCGGGCGATCCCATCTGGCTGCATGTGGACGCGGCGTATGCCGGGGCAGCGGCGTTGGCGCCCGGGATGCGCGACGTGATGGCGGGGTGCGCACTGGCGGATTCGGTGGTGATGAATCCGCACAAGTGGTTGTTCACGCCGTTCGATCTGAGCGCGTTCTACTGCCGGCGGATGGATGAGGTGCGCGCGGCGTTCTCGCTGACGCCTGACTACCTGCGGACACCGGAAGCCGACGCCGGGGTGCGCAACCTGATGGATACCGGCGTCCAGCTCGGCCGCCGGTTCCGCGCACTGAAGCTGTGGGCGGTGCTGCGGTACTTCGGATCCGATGGCATCGGCGAACGTCTCGCCGAACACCTGCGTCTTGCGCAACTGTTTGCGGGGTGGGTAGATGAGAGCGGGCTGTTCGAACGGCTGGCGCCGGTGCCGTTCAGCGTCGTCTGCTTCCGCGCGCACCCAGAGGGCGACGCGGACAACGACGACCTCGATCGGCTGAACGAACGGCTGCTCGACGCCGTGAACGCCACCGGCGACGTCTTCCTGTCGCACACGAAGATCAACGGCGCGTACGCCCTCCGGCTCGCCATCGGTCACATCCGGACCGAGGAGCGTCACGTCCGGCGGGCCTGGGACGTCCTGAACGAGCAGCTCGCGCTCTTACAGTGAGGGCCGGCGCGACGAGGGCGCGACGGAATGCCGGCCTGGAGGCCGGCGCACCATCAAGACCTGCCGGCCTGGAGGCCGGCGCACCACCAGACGCCGGCGCGCCAGGGACGCGGGCGCGCCTAGCGGTTAGGGGTGATGCCCTGCCAGTGGGCTCGCAGCCAAACCTCCGGCCGGAGAAGAGCCAGGACGGTCACCACTTCGAGGCGACCGATCCACATCGCGGCGATCAGCATCAGCTTGCTGATGGGGTGCAGCCCGCCATAGCTCGCCATGGGCCCCACCTCGCCGAAGCCGGGACCGATATTGCCGAGCGCGCCGGTCGTGGCGGTCACCGCGGTCTCCATGTCGGCGCCGAAGCCGATGAGGACAGCGGTGGTGATCGCGAACATCAGCACATAGAACAGGAAGAAGACCAGCACCGAGCGGACCACCTCCTCCGGCACCACCTTGCCCCCCAGCTTCACCGGCATGACGCCGCGCAAGTGCAGGGTGCGGCGCAACTCGGTCAGCGTGAACCGGCCGATCAGCATGTGGCGCAGCACCTTCGGACCGCCGGCGGCGGAGCCGGCGCAGCCGCCGATGAACATCATCGCGAGCAGCACCACTTTCGTCTGGTCCGTCCACAACTCGAAGTCGGTGCTGGCGTAGCCCGTCGTGGTCAGGATCGACAGCACCTGGAAGAGCGCCGTTCGGATCGGAGCGCCGGCCG
The DNA here is from genome assembly GCA_965262555.1 of Vicinamibacterales bacterium. GTDB lineage: Bacteria > Acidobacteriota > Vicinamibacteria > Vicinamibacterales > UBA8438 > VXRJ01. The sequence continues at coordinate 113,161 of OZ253543.1, read as the reverse complement.
TTTCCACCTGCCACAGCAGGAGCGCAAGTGCCACCGCCGCCACGCCGACGATGCCGGTATACGCCCGGAACTCGTCGTCACGGAACAGCGCGCCCGGATAACCGAGCAGCGCGCGGTACTGCAGCGCGAAGTTCGCCCCGGAGAGAAACATGAAGACGATGACGATCCATTCGATCGCAACGCTGTTGTAGCCGGCGATCGATTCGGCATTCGGCGAAAACCCGCCCGCCGCCACGTTGGTGAACGCATGGCAGACCGCGTCGAAGAGCGGCATCCCCGCCACCACCAGCGCGACCACCTCCGCCGCGGTCAGTCCGGCATAGAAGCGCCAGAGCATCCCCGCGGTCTTCCGGATCTGCGGCGCCACGTTCTCCTCGCTCGGACCGGGCGCCTCGGCGAAGAAGAGCTGCCGGATGCCGATTGCCAGGCGTGGCAACACCGCCAGCACCAGCGCGATGACGCCCATGCCGCCCAGCCACTGCGTCATCGCGCGCCAGAAAAAGAAGCCGCGCCCGGGCGTCTCGAAGTCGGTCAGGATAGTGGCGCCGGTCGCCGTGATCCCTGACATCGCCTCGAACAGCGCATCGATCGGTGGCAGGCCGACCCACACGTGCGGCACCGCGCACAGCAGGGCGAGCATCAGCCAGACGCCAGAGACGACCGCGAGCGCCTCGATACGGCGCAGATCCTGCCCTGCCCCGCGCGATCCCCGGATCATCGCTTCGCCGATCGCGGCACAAAGAAGACCGCCTATGACGAAGCCAGGAACGTCGGCCCACTCACCGTACAGGGCGGCGACGGCGGCGGGTGCGAGAAAGGCGGCGCCGAAAACCCGCAGGATGCGGCCGGCGATCGACGCGACGACGATGAACCGCATCGACTGGCGGCCGGGCTACGTGCCCGCGAAGAGGTCGTGCACCCCTCGCACCGCCGGCTCGGTGCAGCAGACGAGCAGGTGATCGCCTCCCTGAATGCGGTCGTCGCCGCGCGGCACCAACACTGCCCCTGCGCGCAGGACCGATCCGATGATCGAATCGGGCGGCAGGTTGAGTTCGCGCACCGCGGTCGGCGTGAACCCGCCCGGCACGGCCAGCTCAAGCACGCGCGCCTGGCCCTCCTCGAGGACGGCGAGCAGGCGGGCGCGGCCACTGTCAATCCCGTGAATGACGGAGGCGACTGCCGCGCCGCGTGCCGACAGCGCCACGTCGATGCCGACCCGCTCGAAGAGGTTGTGGTTCGATGGCTTGCTGACGCGCGTGATCACCTTGCGGACGCCGAGTTGGTGGCCGAGCAGGGACGCAAGCAGGTTCCGCTCGTCGTTGTCGATCACCGAGACCAGGACGTCGCTCCGGCCGATCTCCTCCGATTCGAGCAGCTCGAGGTCGGTCCCGTCGCCCCGCAGGATCAGCGCGTTGCGGAGCGTAGCGGCCAGCAGTTCGCCCCGCTCGCGCTCGCGCTCGATGACGATGAGGCGGATGCCGTCCGCCTGATCGAGGCTTTGGGCCAACCGGAAGCCGACATCGCCGCCACCGATGATGGTGACCATCTGGCTGTCGGCGCTGCTGCTTGCCGGGGCGATGATGGGACGCAGGCGCTTCATCCCGTCGCGCGTTCCCATCAGCACGACCTTGTCGCCCGGCTCGAGCACCGTCTGCCCATGCGGAATCGACGTTGAGTGCTCGTGCTTCAGGGCGACGATGACGACGCCGGCGGGCAAGCTGAGCGATGCCACGGCGCGGCCGACGACGGGTGAGTCGGCGTCGAGGCGAAACTCGAGGAGTTCAATCCGTCCGCCCGCGAACATCTCCGCGTCTACCGCGCCGGGCGCCATGATGATCCGCTCGATCTCGGCGGCAAGCTGCGCTTCCGGCCAGATGATCACGTCGATGCCGAAGGTGGCGTGTAGACCATCCGCGTCGCCGCGCTGCTCGAGCAGGTCTTCCTTCGTGACGAAGCAGATGGTTCGCTTCGCCCCCAGGCCGCTCGCGTGCGAGCAGGCGACGATGTTCACCTCGTCGAGGCGCGTGGCGGCAATCAGCAGGTCGCACTGCTCGACGCCGGCCTTCCGCAGCACGTCGGGGCTCGTGCCGCTGCCGGCAACGAACTCCACGTCGAGATGGGCGAAACGGTGGGCGCGGAGCGGGTCGCGGTCGACCAGGAAGACGTCGTGTTCGGCCGAGAAGGCGTTGGCCAGCGGGTAACCGATGTCGCCGCCCCCGATGATGATGATGTGCACGTGAGCCGCCGCCCGATCAGATCATTTTAGCCGTTGCGCCGGTCCCCAGGGTGCGCCGGCCTCCGATGCGCCAGCCTCCCAATGGTGCGCCCGCCTCCAGGCCGGCAACAGACTGCACCACCTGGCAGGCCGGTGTCCAACGGCGCGCCGATCCCCAGGGTGCGCCGGCCTCCAGGCCGGCAGCGCGCACCGCTCGACGCGCCGGCCTCCCACTGGTGCGCCGGCCTCCAGGCCGGCAAGAGTACGGCGCCGGGCTGCCCGACACCCCGTTCCCATATACTCCCGCCCCATGGACATCGCCGTCCTCTCGCTCGGCGCCCTCGCCGTCGCCATCATCGTCAGTTGCACCATCCGCCTCCACGTCGGTTTCCTTGCCATCGCCCTCGCCTGGGTGGTCGGCGTCTACCTGGCCGGCATGAGCGCCAACGACGTGATGGCCGGCTTCCCGACGCGGCTGTTCCTGACCCTCGCCGGCGTCACGCTGCTCTTCTCGCAGGCGCAGGCCAACGGTACCCTCGACCTGCTCGCGCAGCGGGCGGTCCGTCTGTGCCGCGGCAACGTCGGCGTCATGCCGATGATGTTCTTCCTGCTTTCGTTCGTCCTGGCGTCGATCGGTCCGGGCAACATTTCGTCCACCGCGCTGATGGCGCCGATGGGAATGGCGGTCGCCGGCCAGGTGAGGATACCCGCCTTCCTGATGGCGATCATGATCGGCAACGGCGCCAACGCCGGCTCGCTCTCTCCCATCGCGCCGACCGGCGTCATCGTCAACGGCGTCATGGCCGACATCGGCCTCGGCGGACACGAGCTGCAGACCTACCTGAACAACATGATGGCGCACATCGTCATCGCCTTCGCCGCCTACTTCCTGCTGGGCGGCTGGCGCCTGCTGGGCCGCCGCCACCACGGCGCCCTGATCGTCCCGAGCGGGCATTCCGGCGAGGCGGCGGCTGCGCCGGCGGACGGCAGTGAAGCGTCGACCGGCGGCGGCGACACCTTCCAGACACGCCACTGGATCACCATCGGGGTCATCGGCGCCCTGCTGGTCGGCGTCATCTTCTTCAACCTGCACGTCGGCCTCGGCGCGTTCGCCGGCGCCATCGTGCTCGCGCTGCTCAAGGCGGGCGACGAGAACGAAGCCGTCAAGCTGATGCCGTGGCGCGTCATCATGATGGTCTGCGGCGTTACCGTCCTGATTTCCGTTCTGGACGAGACCGGCGGCCTCGAACTTTTCACCCGCGTGCTGGCCGGCATCTCCACCGCCAACACCGTCACTGGCGTCATGGCGTTCACCACCGGGTTCATTTCCATCTACAGCAGCACGTCGGGGGTCGTTCTTCCCGCGTTTCTCCCAACCGTCCCCGGCCTGGCCGAACAGGTGGGCGGCGTCACGCCGTTGGCCATCGCCTCCGCCATGAACGTCGGCGCGCACCTGGTGGACGTCTCCGCCCTCTCCACGCTCGGCGCCCTCTGCATGGCCGCCGCGCCGCCTCAGGAAGACAGCCGCAAGCTGTTCAACAAGCTGATGGCCTGGGGCCTCTCGATGACCGTGATCGGCGGCTTCACCTGCTGGCTGCTGTTCACCGTCCTCCGGATCGGCATCGACTAGCCGCCCGTCCCGGTGCGCCGGCCTCCAAGGGCGGCACTTCATTCGCCCCGTACAGGTGCGCCGGCCTCCAGGCCGGCACCCGTCAGTGGATGGCTTCGTAGACGAGGGTCTGGAACTCCCGTTCAAGGTCGTAGGCCGTGAACGGCTGGAACTGCGTCCAGACCATGCCGATCAGCTCTGCCTCCGGATCGATCCAGAAGAAGGTGTTCGCCGCGCCGGCCCACCGGAACACGCCGTTGTTGTCCGGCTCGGGCGTGGCCTCGGCGTCCACCGCAACTGCGAATCCGAGCCCGAAGCCGTAGCCGGGACTCAGATACGTCCCAAGCTGGATCGGGACCAGCGCGTCGGGGATCCGGTTCGAGCGCATCATCGCGACCGTCTCGGGGGCCAGGATCCGCGCGTCGCCGAGCGCGCCGTCCTCAAGGAGCATCTGGGCGAAGCGGATGTAGTCGGATGCGGTGGAGACGAGCCCGCCGCCGCCCGAGAGCCACGCCGGCGGCCGCGTGTATTGGCCGTCGTCCGGTGAGTCGATCATCTGAAGCGCGTCGTCCGAGCGCTGGTAGTTCGCGGTGAAGCGGCTGCGCTTCTCTGCCGGCACCACGAACGCGGTGTCGTCCATGCCGAGCGGATCGAAGATGCGTTCCTGCAGGAACGCATCGAACGACTGTCCGGAGGCCACCTCGACGATCCGGCCCAGGATGTCGGTCGACACGCCGTAGTTCCACCGCTCGCCCGGGCTGGCCAGCAGCGGGAGTTCCGCCACGCGCTGCGCGAAGTCGTCAAGGCCCTCCGATTGCGCGAAGAAGCCCGACTCGTTGTAGAGGCGGTCGACCGGGGAGTCGCCGAAGAAGCCGTAGGTCAGCCCTGACGTGTGCGTCAGGAGGTGCTCGATGGTGATCGGACCGCCGGGCGCCACGCGCTCGCCGTCGTCGGCCAGGACCGTCACGTCGGCGAACGCCGGAATGAACCTGGACACCGGATCGTCGAGCGAGATCGCGCCATCCTCGACCAGGCTCATCACGGCGACGCTCGTGATGGGCTTCGTCATCGAGTAGACGCGGAAGATGTCGTCCGGTTCGAGGGGATCGCCGGCGGCGAGATCGCGCATGCCGGTGGCGGCCCAGTGCACCACGTGGCCGCGTCGCGCCACCATCGTCATCACGCCGGCCACCCGGCCGTCGTCGACGTAGGCCTGCACGGCGGGCTCGATGCGGGCGAGCCCGTCCGCCGACATCCCCACCGCGTCGGGGCTGGTCGTCGGCAGTCCGGCGGCCGACGAGGCGCCGGCCGGCGCGGAGTCAACCGCCGCCTCGGATGCCGGGGGCGGCGCGTCCGAGACCGCCGCCGGTCCGCAGGCGGCAGACGCGACGAGCACCGCGAGCAGCGCGGCGGCGCCGGTCAAGCGTGATGCCGCACACGACACTTCGTCCTTCCCGTTGAGCTTCTGGATCATGGCTCGATGGTAGGAAGTCCTACGCGCGAGCGCAACGCCATTCCCTGGCCGCGGGCGCCCCCGGCGTGGCAGCGGCGTCCCGTCACAGTCGTTGCGCGATCACGTTGCCGAACCTGCCTGGATATGGGCACACGACCTCCGCCATACAATGCGGGCGGGCGATGACTGACCCCATAGCGTGGTACGATGCCAACGCCGAGCTCGCGTCCGACCGCTACGAGTCGGTCACCTTCGAGCGCATCCACGGCTGGCTGGCCGACCTGCTCCCGAAGCCGCCCGCCGCCATTCTCGACGTCGGCGCCGGCAGTGGCCGCGACGCGGCCCACCTCTCCACCATGGGCTACGACGTCGTCGCCGTCGAGCCGTCAGCCCGCATGCGCGCGCTCGCCAGAGCCCGCCACGACGACCCCAAGATCAACTGGCGCGACGACCGGCTTCCGGCGCTGAAGGACACCTTCTCCACCGGCCTCTCCTTCGACGTCATCCTCGTCAGCGCCGTCTGGATGCACCTTGCTCCGACCGAGCACCCCCGCGCCTTCCGCAAGCTGATCACGCTCCTCAAACCGGGCGGCCTGCTCGCCATCACTCTCCGAGAAGGCCCCGACGACGACATCCGCGGATTCCATCCCGTCACCGTCGACGAACTCCGCCGCCTGGCAACGGACCACGGCGCGTATGTGGCGCGGGAGTCGACGGAAGCCGATCAGATGGGCCGCGGCGACGTCCGCTGGCGGCAGATTGCGATCCGCCTCCCGGACGATGGGACCGACGCGCTGCCGCTGCTTCGCAACGTCATCCTGAACGACTCGAAGAGCTCGACGTACAAGCTCGGCCTGCTCCGCGTGCTCTGCCGCATTGCCGACGGGGCTTTCGGCCTCGCCGAGGAACAGGGCGAAGACCACGTCGCGGTCCCCATGGGACTCGTCGCCCTCACCTGGATCCGGCTCTACAAACCACTCATCCAAGCCAACATTCCCCAGAGTCCCGTCAACGATCACGGCGGCAACAAACTGGGATTCGTCAAACATGCCGGCATCGAGCGGCTCGACGTCTCTCCCCATGATCTCCGGGTGGGCGCGCGGTTCTCCGGCGACGATCTTGCCGCCTTGCACCGGTCACTGCTCGATGTCACGTCCACGATTGTCAGGATGCCGATTCGCTACATGACCTACCCGAACAGCGACGATCCGATTCTTCCTGTCCGGCATTCAGGCACAACGAGAAGGCCCACGCGTTCGGCCGATGGCAGACTGACCGCCGGTTACCTCGAGAGCTTCGGCACGCTGCGCGTTCCGATACATCTCTGGATGGCGATCCGGCGGCTGAGTGTCTGGATCGAACCGGCAATAGTCGCCGAGTGGAAGTTGCTCATGCGGACGTACGCCGACCGTCAGGACCGCCAGCTCGACGAGCAGACGCTTGCAGACGCAATGAAATGGCTGGAACCCGAACGCGATGTACGGCTGGCTCGCGAGGAGGCCGACCGGCTCATGGCGGCGGGACCGCTCCATTGCGTCTGGACCGGCCGCCGGCTATCCCGCCGCAACCTCGACATCGATCACTGCTTCCCGTGGGCAATCTGGCCCTGCGGCGACCTCTGGAACCTGATGCCGGCGCACCGTCAGGTCAACCAACACGAGAAACGCAATCTCCTGCCGGGAGACCGGATCCTGCGGCAGGCCGAGGAGCGCATCCTCGTTTGGTGGAACGAGGCGTACCGCGCCGGACCGAACCAGGTCCTTGGCGACCGCTTCGCCGTCGAGGCCGCCACGAGCCTCCCCGGCGTGTCGCCCGGCAGTGACCGGCTGGACGACTATTACGCCGGACTCGCCCTTCAGCGCTTGCGTCTGAAGCACAATCAGCAGGCGCCGGAATGGACCGGCGAGCGGTACCTTCGGAAGTAGCGGGCGACTATGGCGCCGTTCGCTACGCCGAGGTCCTCGGACTCCGCGCCGTAATTGACCCGTCGTCGAGAAGGATCGGAACGGCAGCGCCAGACTCCATCAGACGCTTGCGCTCCTTCTCGTCGGTCGCCCTCTCGATGATGGCAGAGAGAGCCTCCGCCGCCTGGTCAAGCGAATTGATGGCTTCCTGCGCCTGATCGGCGGCTTCGTTGGCGTCGCTTGCAGCGGAATCGGCGTAGTGCTTCGCCTCCTTGGCAAGAGAGCGAGCCTCGGTGATCCCCTCGTGCCACCGATCGAGTAACTTGGTGTTGATGATGATGAAAGCCATGTTGTCGCCTCCCTGGTGATGGACCGCGGGCCTCGCGATCTCTAGATCACCCTGGCGACTGGCCCGCCTACCTGCCCGCGTCCCGCTGCCCGTCTCTGCGACGTTGGACTCTGTGCGTCGTGTGCTGTCGTCGTAGGTCCTCCAACACCGCACGCAATCCGTTCCCGGCTCCATCACCGGACCGCACCCTGTGGTCCCGTCGAGATCCAACGCCCTTGCACACGATTCGCAAAGCGGAAACAATTTGCTTCGTCGCTACCGCAACAGGACCATAGCAGAGGGCCGCAACCCACATAGTAAAGGTATGCCAGAATAACGTTAACATGAGGCCTCCCGGAAACATACCCTTAGTAACGTTTTGGGCTCACTATTGAATTACGGCGAAGCTGTGGGAAACAGGAACGCCTCCTACCGGCACTCCCCCCGTTCGTCGTCCGGTGCCTGCCCTCGCCGCAGACGGGCTAGCCGACGGCGCCCTCGAAGCCGACGAAGGCGTCGACGACGATGCTCTCTACCCGACGCACTTCCTCGTCGCTTAGCTCCTTGAATGTTCCTTCGCGCCGCTTCCTGGGGAGCGCGCCGTTGTTCTGGCGGATGAACATGACCAGTTCTTCTGCGATGCGGTCAGGGATCTCGACGGCCTCCATGATGCGCTGTATGGCCTCGTCGTGGCGGCGCAGGTAGTCGATTTCGCGGGGCAGCTCGTCTTCAACGGTGCGCCGTACACAGGCATAGAGGAACTCGGCGGCCTCCGTGCAGTCGAAGTACCGGTACAAGTCGGCTGTGTCGTTGAGCACGTCCACGTTGCGCTCCGGCGTTGGACGCCACTTGATGAATGGCATCAAGGGCCTGGACTGCGCTTGCAGCGTGTCCCGGTAATCGTCGATGCGATCGAGCATGACGGATGACACAGGGAAGACCATGCCGGTCGGCGTGAAGCGCCGCTCGGCCAGAACGTGGTGAATGAAACAACGGTGCAGACGCCCGTTGCCGTCTTCGAACGGGTGAACGTAGACAAACGCGAACGCGGTGGCGGCGGCCTGCAGCACCGGATCGATGCGGTCGTCGCGCATGCGGTCGTTGGCTTCGAGCAGGCCGGCCATCAGGTCGGCGAGATCCTGCGCGCGCGCGCCGATGAACTCCGGGAGCGGGTCGCCTGCGTGGTCGCGGTCGCCGATGAAGACGCCGTCGGTGCGCAGACCGGCCTGTACAAAGCGGGTGTCTTCGATAAGGAGGCTGTGGAGACGGATGATCTCATCGAGGGTGAGCTTGTTCTTTCCTGCCTGCAGCACGGCGCGGCCCCAGCGCTCGAGACGGTTGCGCGGCGGGCGCTCGCCTTCGATCTGAAAGCTCGCGCGGCTGTCGGCCAGAAGCATGAAGCCGGCGGCGCGGGCGACAAGGTGGCCGCCCGCGTGGCCTACGGCCTCGCGCGCGCGCGCTTCGAGATCGAGGGAGAGAAACATCTCCAACGACGGCGTGCGCTTGATGACCGGGCAGAAACTGCCGGTGCCGAGCAGGTTGTCGCGCACACGATGGCGCTTTGAAAGGCGCGGCTTGCCGGTGAAGTAGAGCTTGGAGTCGAGCAGGTCGATCGCGGCAACGCCCGGTGCATCGGCGATGTCGAGGATGCGGCCACTGAGCGTCTCGTAGAGAAACCACATGCGGCGCGTGTGACGGGCGGTCGGGGCCGCGCGGACATGCGCCTCGATGACGGTCTGCGGCATCGCCTCGAAGATGCGCCGCAGAACCAGAAAGTCGGCGTCCTCGTGCTTGAGCATGAAGGTGAGGTGGTCGGTGACTTGGTCGCCCGGCCAGTAACGCGTGTCGAAGACGATCCAGGGGCCGTCGCTGCGCCGGCTGCCGCTGACGTGCCGATGGGACACGCAGGCCAGGCGCCGCACGGGGACGGAAAGGCCGAGTTCGTAGACAAGGGCGGCGGCCCCGGCGAGACGGGTTGCGGCCGGAAGTGTAAGCTCCTGGAAGGTTGCGGGCGTAGATAGTTTCATCCTCACGTCGAAAAACTTTCGTCAGCGTCGAGAATAGCCTAGTCGCACACCCATGCGTCGAAAAACCCGTACGCCTCGGACGGCGCAGGTGGACGTCCACTAATAAGATAACTCTCGGGCAGCGGGAGTCACTCTGAGGGCGTAGTCACTGGAGGAACCATGACCAAGAAGCAGATTGCGCTCTCGATTGTGATCGGCGGCCTCGTCGCAACCGTCCTGGACGTCCTTGTTCACGGCTTCCTGCTGGGAAACGCCTTCTACGTCCAGCAGACCGCCCTGTTCGGGACCGAGAGTTCTCCGCTCTCGCTCACGCTGGGCGATTTCGTCTCGGTAGCGGTGTTCGTGTGGGTCTACCAGCGGGTTCGCTCCTGCTTCCGCGGTGGAGCCGCGGGCGGAGCGACCTTCGGTCTCTACGCCGGCGTGCTCATCGGTTTCCCGACCCACCTGTTTCTGAACGTCGTGATAGTCGACTTCGCCTACACGCTGGCCTGGGCCTGGACACTCCTCGAGATCGTGTGGTGTGTCACGGTGGGCGCGGTCGTCGGCCAGATTGCTGGCGCACCCGCGCCCGACACGGCGACGGCCTGACCAGGCGCCGGGCCAGGTCCGTGCCGCCGAGGACCGTCTCACTTCCGGCGCGGCCGTTCCTCGAGCTGAACGATGCGAATCGCCATAGTCAGACCTCCGGCGTCAGTTCATGAGGGACTGGTAGACCCAGTTGCGGCTGAGGCCGTGGGTGAACTGCTGGTTCGGACCCTGGTGCTGCAGCATGCCGACGAAGATGAGGTCGTGGACGGGGTCGATCCAGAACCAGGTGCCGTCGATGCCGAGCCAGTAGTAGGTGCCGGCGCCGTGCGGCTCCCCGGCGGCGGCCGGATCCATGTAGATCATGACGTCCATGCCGAAGCCCATGCCGGCGCGCATGTTCTCGGTCGCGTCGGCCGACATGTGGTTGGTGCGGATCATCTCCACGGTGCGCGGCGCCAGCAGGCGGTGGCCGTCGAACTCGCCGCCGTTCAGCAGCATCTGCGCGAAGCGGATGTAGTCGTCGGCGGTACCGAACAGGCCGCCGCCGCCGGACGGCCCGGCCGGGTTCGACGTGAACGGGTCGCCGCGTGAATCGAGCCCCAGGTTGCCGCCGTCGTCGTTCGTGTGTCGCAGGGCGATGCGGTCGACGTTCGACGCCGGAACGTAAAACTTTGTGTCGACCATGCCGAGCGGGTCGAAGATCCGTTCCTGCAGGAACTGCTCGAACGGCTGGCCCGAAAGTTTCTCTACCAGGTAGCCGCGCACGTCGACGGCGACGCTGTAGATCCAGCGCCGGCCCGGCTGCTCGAGGAGGGGGATGCCACCGAGCTTGTCGATCATCACCTGGAGCTCTTCCGTCGGGTTGAGGACGCGCTGCTCGAGGAAGATCTGGTTGACCGGGTGGCGCGGGTTGAGCACGTAGCCGAGGCCGGCCGTGTGGGTCATCAGCTCGCGCATCGTGATCGGGTGGTCCGGGTCCTCCAGTGCCATCGAGCCGTCAGGGGTCTCGCCGGCGTACACCTTCAGATCGGCGAACTCCGGGATGTAGCGCTCGACCGGATCGTTCAGCCGCCACTTTCCCTCCTCGTACAGCATCATCATCGCCACGCCGGTGATCGGCTTCGTCATCGAGAAGATGCGGAAGATGGAGTCGCGCGCCATCGGGCGGGCGCTTTCGATGTCCTGCACGCCGGCGACGTCGGTGAAGGCGATCTTGCCGTGGCGGGCGAGCAGCGCGACAACACCGGCGATCTTGCCGTCGTCCACCAGCCCCTGCAGGCCGGCGTCGAGACGGGCCAGGCGTTCGGCGGACAGGCCGACGGTGACGGGGTCGACCTCGGCGAGATCGGCGTCTCCGGCTACCGCCGCGGGGAGTGCGGTGTCGGCGGTCGTCGCCTCGTACGCGTCACCAAGGAACAGGGCGCCGACGCCAAGCGCGGCGGCGAGGACGCCGACCACGATGAAGGAAGACAGGAACGAGCGCGGCTGATCGGATGGCATGGGAGTCTCCTCTACGGCTCGAGGCTATCGCGCGTGCTGCTTCGCGATCTTCTTCCAGGTGTCGCGGAGCGTGACGGTGCGGTTGAACACGGGACGGCCGGGCGTGCTGTCGGGGTCGACGCAGAAGTAGCCGAGCCGCTCGAACTGGCAGCGCGTGCCGGCGGGGGCGGCGGCGATGCCCGGCTCGATGTAGCACGGATCGACCGCCTCGAGCGACTGCGGGTTGATGCCGTCGAGCCAGTTTGCGCCCTCCGGCAGATCCTCGGGGTACTCGGCGGTGAACAGGTGACCGTAGAGGCGCGCCTCGGCCTTGACGGCGTGCCGCGCCGAGACCCAGTGGATTGTTCCGCGCACCTTTCGGCCGTCGGGCGCGTAGCCGCCGCGCGTCTCCGGGTCGTAGGTGCAGCGGAGCTCGACGACGGTGCCGGCGGCGTCCTTGACCACGTCGCGGCAGGTCAGGAAGTAGGCGTAGCGCAGGCGCACCTCCCGGCCCGGCGCGAGACGGAAGAACTTGCGCGGCGGATCCTCCATGAAGTCGTCGCGCTCGATCCAGAGCTCGCGCGCGAAGGGGACCGGGCGAGTGCCGGCACTGTCGTCCTCCGGGTTGTTGACCGCGTCGAGCTGTTCGGTCCGATCCTCCGGATAGTTCTCGATCACCACCTTCAGCGGACGGAGCACCGCCATGACGCGCGTCGCGGTCCGGTTCAGCTCTTGCCGGACGGCGTCCTCGAGCTGCGCCACCTGCACCACGGAGTTCGCCTTCGCGATGCCGATCCGGTTGCAGAAGTCGCGGATCGCGGCGGGCGGACAGCCGCGCCGACGCAGCGCGGTGAGGGTCGGCATCCGCGGATCGTCCCAGCCGGCGACGTGGCCCCCTTCGACCAACTCGAGCAGCTTCCGCTTGCTCAGGACGGTGTACGTCAGGTTGAGGCGAGCGAATTCAGTCTGCTGGGGCGGATCCTCGAAATCGAGTGCCTGCAGGTACCAGTCGTACAGCGCCCGGTGATCCTCGAACTCCAGGGTGCAGAGGGAGTGCGTGATCCCTTCGAACGCGTCCGACAGTGGATGGGTGAAGTCGTAGGTCGGATAGATCACCCAGTCGTCGCCGGAGCGGTAGTGCGGGCGGCGACGGATCCGGTAGATGGTCGGATCGCGCATGTTCATGTTGCGCGCCGCCATGTCGATCTTCGCGCGCAGCGTGCGCGCGCCGTCCTCGAACTCGGCGGCGCGCATGCGGGCGAACAGATCGAGGTTCTCCTCGACGGGGCGGTCACGGTACGGCGAGTTGCGCCCCGGTTCGTCCCAGCGCCCGCGGTAGGCGCTCACGTGATCGCCCGGCAGGTCATCGACGTAGGCAAGCCCCTTGCGGATCAGCGTCACCGCGCACTCGTAGAGCTTCTCGAAGTAGTCCGACGCATAGAACGCGCGGTCGTCCCAATCGAAACCGAGCCAGCGGACATCCTGCTCGATGGCGTGGACGAACTCCATCTTCTCGGTCTCCGGGTTGGTGTCGTCCATCCGGAGGTTGCAGAGGCCTCCGTACTCGTGTGCGATGCCGAAGTTGAGGCAGATCGCCTTGGCATGGCCGATGTGGAGGTAGCCGTTCGGCTCGGGGGGGAAGCGCGTGTGAACCCGGCCGTTGCGGCGATTGTGCGCCTTGTCGGCCGCGACGATCTCGCGGATGAAGTCGAGACTAGGCGTTGCGGCGTCTGGTGCGGTCACGATATCGGTCCTGGAGTGGCCGGTCACGGCGCGCCCGGGCTGGTCTCGGCCGGGCTGGCGGCCGTGGCGGCGGCGGCCAGAGCGCGATCAATTCTAGCGAGACAGGCGTCGTGGCCAAGGATCGCCATCGCCTCGAAGAGGCCGAAGCCGACCGCCTTGCCGGTGACGGCGACGCGCACGGCATGGATGATGCCACCGATCCGGATGCCTTCCGCGTCGACGACGTGGTGGAGAGAGGCTTCGACGGTGGCGGCGTTGAAGGGGTCGACGGTTTCGAGCGTGGTGCGGAAGCGGGCGAGGCGATCAGCGGCCTCGGGCGCGGCGATGCGTTTCGCGAACGCCTTGGCGTCGTAGGGGAAAGTATCGTCTGCGACGAAGAACTCGGTGTAGGTAACGATGTCGCCGGCCACCTTGAGGCGGTCGGCGGCGGCGGCAACGACGGCGCGGAGCTTGTCGACGTTGAGTGCCGGCCTGGAGGCCGGCGCACCATGGCCCGTGCCGAGGGCGGCGGCGAGGTAGGGGGCAACGAGGGCGACCTTGTCGTCGATGGGCAGGGCGGCCATGCGTCGTTCCTGAAAGGCCTGCAGCTTTTGTGGATCGAAGCTGGCGGCCGACCGGTTGACGCGGTCGAGCGAGAAGTTGGCGATCATCGCTTCGCGGGTGAAGTCCTCGGTCCTGTCGTCGAGGGACCAGCCGAGGAGGAGGAGGTAATTCAGCAGCGCATCGGGGAGGTAGCCGACGGAGCGGTAGAAGCCGACCATCACCGGGTTGAACGCGTCTTCCACTGTTGTCTCGCCCATTGCGGCCATGATGCCGGCGGCATGTTCGTACGCCTTGCGGAAGTCATCCTGTTTCAGGTACTTCCCCAGCTTCCGCTTGCTCAGCTTCTCGCTGCCGCCCGGCGCGGCAACGTACGGCAGGTGCGCGTAGCGCGGCAGATCGTAGCCGAGCGACTGCATGATGAAGATCTGCCGCGGCGTATTCGACAGGTGTTCCTCGGCCCGGATGACGTGCGTGATGTCGAAGTCGTGGTCGTCCACGGCGCTCGCCAGGTGATAGAGCGGCGTGCCGTCGGCCCGCTGAATCACATGGTCTTGTTCCAACGCCCAGTCGAACGCGACGGGACCGCGCACCAGGTCGTCGAACGCGCAGGCGCCGTCGCGCGGCATCTTGAGGCGGACGACGGCGGTGCGTCCCTCGGCCTCGAAGCGCGCGGCGGCGGCGGCGGTCTCCGCCATCCAGCGCCGGCTGTAGATGAAGCGCTGCTTCGCCCGCCGCGCCGCGTCGCGCTCTGCCGCCGTCTCGTCCACGGTCGCGTAGTCGCGGTAGGCGCAGCCACAGGCGAGCAGCTCGTCGACGGCGGCCCGGTAGCGATCGCTCCGCTCGGACTGAAAGTACGGCGCACGCGGACCGCCCACCTCAGGCCCCTCGTCCCAGTCGATGCCGAGCCAGCGGAACCCGTCGAGGATCGGCGCGAGCGCCTCGGCGACGTTCCGCTCGCGGTCGGTGTCGTCGATCCGGAGGATGAACTGCCCGCCGTGCCGCCGGGCGAACAGCCAGTTGAACAGCGCCGTCCGCACCCCGCCGATATGGAGGTATCCGGTCGGGCTGGGTGCAAACCGCGTGCGCACATGCATCGTCCGGTATTATGCCGTCCGCACGCGCGTCCGTCCGGAACGGCGCGCCAGCCGTCGTCGGCCGTCGTCCGTGGGTGCGCCGGCTGCAAGCCGGCCGTTGTCACGAGGAGCTGAAGATCATGCGCACACTCGGACTTCTGACCGCCGCTGTCATCCTCGCCACCATGACCATCCCTACCGCCTCGCACGCCCAGGGACGCCCCACCGTGGAGCATCTCGTGTTCACGATCGAGGGCCACGGCGAGATGCCGTACGCCGTCTCGGTGCCGGACGGCTACGACCCGGACGGCGATCCCCGGCCGCTTGTCCTGGCCCTGCACCCGGGCGGCATCAGCGGCCAGTACTACGGCAGCCAGTACATGCGCACCACCTTCGAGCCGGCGCTCCGCCACCTCGGCGCCGTGATGGTCGCGCCAGATGTGCCGACCCGCCGGTGGAGCTCGGACGTCGCCGACCGCGGCGTGATGGCGCTGCTCGGCCAGATCCTCGACACCTACACCATCGACCGTTCGCGCGTCCTGGTGACGGGCTTCAGCCTTGGCGGGGCCGGCACCTGGTTCTTCGCCGGGCAACACCCTGACTTCTTCACCGGCGCCATCCCGATTGCCGGTCGCTCGGGCGACGCGGACACGGCATCGTTCGGCACGATACCGATCCACATCATCCACAGTCGTGCCGACGAGGTGGTCCCGTTCGCCCCGGCGGAGGAAATGTCCCAGCGCCTCGAGGCAGCGGGTCATCCCGTCGCCTTTACCCCGCTCGACGGTGTCGGTCACTTCAACATGGGTGGCTACGTGGAATCCCTGCGCGACGCTGGCGACTGGATGCTTGCCCAGTGGAATGATCGCTGAGGATCGTCTCAGACGATGCCGGCCTGGAGGCCGGCGCACCAGTGAGGGACGCTAGCGCACCGGGGGGTGCCGGCCTGGAGGCCGGCGCACCAGTGGGGCACGCCGGCGCACCGGGGGGTGCCGGCCTGGAGGCCGGCGCACCAGTGGGGCACGCCGGCGCACCAATGAAGACGCGTGCGCACCGGGGAATCGCTAGACTAGGATGGAAGGGCATGAAGTACCGACGGTTGGGGCGGACGGGCGTGTACGTGTCGGAGTTGTGCCTGGGGGCGATGACCTTCGGGTCGCGGTTCGGGGTGATTGGCGATCTCGGGCAGACGGATGCAGACGCCATGGTGGGGACCTCGATCGACGCGGGGGTCAACTTCTTCGACACCGCGAACGTCTACTCGACCGGCGACTCGGAGGAGATTCTCGGGAAGGCGCTCGCGTCGACGAAGCGGCACGACGTCGTCATCGCCACGAAGGTGCGCGGCCGGATGGGACCGGGGGCGAACGAGGTGGGCCTGTCGCGGCTGCATATCGTGCAGTCGTGCGAGGCGAGCCTGCGGCGGCTCGGGACCGATTACATCGACCTGTATCAGATTCACCGCAACGATCCCGAGACCGACATCGAAGAGACGCTCGCAGCGCTGACTGATCTCGTGCGTGCCGGGAAGGTGCGCTACATCGGCTGCTCGAACCTGCCGGCGTGGGAGCTGATGAAGGCGCTTGGCGTGTCGGAGCGGCGGGGGCTCGAGCGATTCTGCTCGACGCAGTCGTACTACGCGCTGGTCGGCCGCGACCTCGAGCACGAGACGATCCCGCTGATCGAGGATCAGGAGCTGGCGCTGCTGGTCTGGAGTCCGCTTGCGGGCGGCTTCCTGACCGGCAAGTTTACGCGCGAGGGCGCGCGCGACCGCGACGCGCGGCGCGCGACGTTCGACTTCCCGCCGATTGACCGCGATCAGGCGTTCGACATTCTCGACGTGATGGATCCGATCGCGAACGCGCACGGCGCCTCGATCGCGCAGGTGGCGCTCGCCTGGCTGCTCGCGAAACGGGCGGTTTCCAGCGTGATCATTGGCGCGAAGCGCATGGATCAGTTGGTCGACAACCTGGGTGCGGTCGACGTCGCACTGTCGGCCGAGGACCTGACGCGGCTCGACGAAGTGAGCGCCCGGCCGCTCCCCTACCCGGCGTGGATGCTGACGCTGGGCGACGACCGCCTACCGGGGCAGACGCGCGACCTCGAAGCGCTCGTCAGGAAGCAGGCGTAACAGGCGACCCGTGGACGTTCACCCCCGGCACCGGCCCCTCACGATCACGAACTTCATGGAGGGGTTGCGCCGTCGCAACCCGGGGGAACCGGAGTTCCACCAGGCGGTGCGGGAAGTGGCCGAGTCGGTCATCCCGTTCATCAAGCAGCACCACCCGGAATACGAGCGGCTGAAGATCCTCGAGCGGCTGACCGAGCCGGACCGGATCATCACGTTCCGCGTTACCTGGCAGAGCGACGACGGCTCTATCCACGCCGACCGCGCCTGGCGCGTGCAGTTCTCGAACGCGATCGGGCCCTACAAGGGCGGGCTCCGCTTCCACCCGACCGTGACGCGTGGCGTGCTGAAGTTCCTCGGCTTCGAGCAGATCCTGAAGAACAGTCTGACCGGACTGCCGATGGGGGGCGCGAAGGGAGGCGCGAACTTCGACCCGCGCGGGAAGAGCGACAACGAGGTGATGCGCTTCTGCCAGTCGATGATGCGCGAGCTGCACCGCCACATCGGCGACGACGTCGACGTCCCGGCCGGTGACATCGGCGTCGGCGCGCGCGAGATCGGCTACCTCTTCGGCCAGTACATGCGGCTGTCGAACCGGTTCACCGGCGTGTTGACCGGCAAGGGGCTCGCCTTCGGCGGCAGCAAGGTGCGTACCGAAGCGACCGGCTACGGCGCGGTCTATTTCCTGCGGAACATGCTCGCGACGCGCAACGCGGAGCTCCGCGGCAAGACCGCCGTCGTCTCCGGCTCGGGCAACGTCGCGCTCTACGCGATCGAGAAGCTGGTGGAGCTGGGGGCGACGGTGGTGACCGCGTCGGACTCGGGCGGCTTCATCCATGATCCGGACGGGATCGACGCCGAGAAGCTGTTCTGGCTGAAGGGACTGAAGGAGAAGCGGCGCGGGCGGATCCACGAATACGCCGAGCACTTCGGCTGCGACTACCACGAGGGCAAGCGGCCCTGGCATCTGCCGTGCGATGTCGCGTTGCCGTGCGCCACGCAGAACGAATTGAACGGCGACGACGCGACGGCGCTGCTCAGCAACGGCTGCATCGCCGTGTCGGAAGGCGCGAACATGCCGTCGACGTTCGATGCGGTTCATACGTTCCTCGAGCGGAAGATGCTGTTCGGCCCGGGGAAGGCGGCGAACGCCGGTGGCGTCGCGGTGTCCGGGCTGGAGCTGAGCCAGAACGCGCTCCGGATCTCGTGGGACCACCACGAGGTGGATACGCACCTGCAGCGGATCATGAAGACGATCCACCAGAAGTGCTGCGCCGACGGCACCGAGGACGACGGCTTCGTCAACTACGTTCGCGGCGCGAACATCGCGGGGTTCCGAAAGGTAGCCGAAGCGCTCGTGGCGTACGGCGCCGTGTAACCACCGCCGCGCCGGCCCTTCCATGGTGCGCCGGCGTCCCATGGTGCGCCGGCCTCCAGGCCGGCAGTTCCGTACTGGTGCGCCGGCCTCCAGGCCGGCATGATGATGCGTGGCAGGCCGGTCTGGAGACCGGCGCACCCTCCGGCTTACCGGGTCACCGACGTGAAGTACTCGGGCAGCCCCGGCTTCGTCTCGCGGAGGATCTCGACGATGGCCTGGCGATCGGCCAGCGTGAGGCGGTCGTAGGGGAATTCGCTCACGCTGCCCGACAGGATCGCCCACATCCGGCGATAGATCGCGTCGAGCGCGATCTCCGGCAACGCGTCGAACGCCGACGTATAGATCATGTAGCTGCAGGGGTACCGGAACAGCCGGCCGTCGAGGCTGATCTCGCGGAGCGTCCGCCCCTGGCTGTCGTGCGGACCTCGCGCGACGAACATCCCGGCGAAGCCGGACTGACCGGAGATGCCGGCCGGCAGCGGCGCTTCATCGACGAACAGCAGATAGTCGACCAGCTCCACCGCCGCCTCGTCGACGATCTCGTCGAATCGTCCGTCGTCGGTCGCGCGGCCGCGGTCTGCCTCGACCACCTGCGCCGCCCGGAGCTCGACCCGCCGCGCCTCCCAGCCGATGCGCGTGATCAGGTTCGTCATGTGCGTCTGGTGATCGAGCACCAGCAGCGCGACGATGTCGCTGTACGGCGTCTGGTAGCCTTCGAGATCGATAAGCCCCTCCATCGAGTCGATCACCGGCGGGACGACGCCGAACGTCGCCTGCGGATCGTCGACGTCCACCACCTCGACGTTCCCCATGTGGGCCGAGTTGCCGTGCGTGCCGGTAACGTACCAGCCGCCCCAGCGGTCGTCGAGACGGCTGCGGTGATCCACGACATGGCCGTTCGCATAGGCTCTCGGATCCTTCGGCATCGGGAACATGCTCAACACCTGCAGTCCCGGCACGCCGAGCGTGTCCCAGGAGAGGTGGCAGGCGAGGCAGTTCTCCCGCCGCTCGAAGCGCGGCGCCTCGTCCGGCGTCTGTGCAAGCGTGTAGAAGACGCTTCCCTGCTGCCGGTCGAACGCGGCGATCTCCATCACGTCGGCGCCCCGAACCCAGCCGAGCGCCACCTCGTCGGCGACGTAGAGGGCGCGAGGGTTGTCGAACCTGAGGAATTCCGCCTGGAAGCTGGTGGGCGAGAAGGCGAGCACCTGCGACTCGATGGGCAGCTCCAGCGCATCGAGCGCCGAGCGGAGATAGCCGCTCCGCCCCGCCCAGCGCAACTCCACCTCGCCCGCGTCAATGCGCGCGTTGACGTCGACCACGACGTTGTCGACCGGCCCCTCGGTGTACTGAATGGCCGGGTGGTCGCGCGATTCCCGGAACACCCCTCCGCGCTGGCCCGAGACGCTGGTGACGACCATCACCGCCAGCAACAGTGCCGCCGCACTGGCCAGCAGGTGCGTTGGTGCGGAACCCCCGTTCGACATCGAACGCATCAATTATAATGAACGTTTGCCGTCAGCCGTCGACACGAGCGGACGATACGTCAACCGACGACGACTTATCGGACGATAAGGACACGCAGATGCTGAGTCGTTCTCTTGGCGCCGCCGCCGTGGCCGCTGTCGTCGCGCTCCTGCCCGGATCCGCCATCGCCACCCAGAACAACGTGCCGACGTTCACCAAGGATGTCGCGCCCATCTTCCAGGCAAAGTGCGAGGCGTGCCACCGGGTGAACTCGATCGCGCCGATGTCGCTGGTCACCTACGAGGAATCGCGCCCCTGGGCCCGTTCCATCAGAGACCGCGTCTCCACGCGGCAGATGCCGCCCTGGCACATTGACCGGACGGTCGGGATCAGTGATTTCAGAAACGACAGGTCGCTGACGGACGCGGACATCGACACGATCGTCCGCTGGGTCGACGGCGGTGCGCCGCGTGGCAATCCGGAGGATATGCCGGCGCCCGTCGAGTGGCCGGACGCGTCGAAGTGGTACTTCGCCGAGCGGTTCGGCGGTCCACCCGACTGTCACCGAGACCGGCCTGACCGAGCCGCGCTGGGTGCGCGCCATCGAGCTTCGTCCCGCGACGACCGCCGGCCGCCGGATGACGCACCACGCCATCGCGCTGAGCCACGTCGGCGACTTCAACTTCAACTGGCATAACGCCTACGTGTATGCCGACGGCGCCGCGCCGCTGCTGCCGAGGGGCACCATCCTGAAGCTCACGGCGTGGCACGACAACACCGCTGCGAACCGCGCCAACCCCGACCCGGACGTCTGGGTCGGGTATGGCGACCGGACGGTCGACGAGATGGCGCACGCCTGGGTCAACGTCACCTACTTCACTGACGAGGACTACGAGGCGGAAGTGGCGGCGCGAGACGCTAACGACAACTGATCGGCGGCGCCAGACCGACGCGATGCGATCCTCGATCACATTGCTCGCGGTAATCGCGGCCCTGCTTGCCCTGGCGGACGGGGCCGCGGCGCAGCCACCCCGCGCCCCGCTGCCGCTCGAGCCGTCGGGCGACCGGGGCGAAGCGGTCTTTCCAGCGCTCGAAGGCTGGTACCGCAACGCGGACGGCACCTTTACCGTGGACCGGACGAGGTGACGTTCGACACCGGCGCCGAGGACACACCGGAGAACGGACGGCACGAGTTCGCGGAGGTGGCGGGGGGCGACACCACCACGTGGGTCAGCTTCAGCGCGCCCGGCGAGTACCGGCTGATCGTCACCGCGAACGACATGTCTGGCAACGGTGGCGGCGGCGATCAGTGCTGCTGGACCACCGCCTTCGTCGACGTCACCGTCCGATAGGCGTTGCGCCGGTCTCGGTGCGCGGGCGTTCTTCACTGGTGCGCCGGCCTCCAGGCCGGCACTCCCGTTCCCCACTGGCCCACTTGCTATATTTTGACCAACAGAAGTAATATTTTTGAATCTTCCAAAATCGCCATGGTGAACCCGGCACTCGCGCTCATCGTCTTCGGCCTCGTCGCCATCGTCGGCGGGCTGCTCTTCTGGCCGCGGGGCGGCATCGTATCGCGGCTGCGGCGATTGAGCCGCCTGAGCGAACGGGTCCTGCTGGAGGACGCCATCAAGCACCTCCACACCTGTGAGCGGGAAGGACGGCCGGGTACGCTGGAAGGGCTCGCCGGTCGCCTGAACGTCTCACGGGCGCGCGCCGCGGCGCTGCTGTCGCGCCTGACCGAAATAGGTCTCGCGCAGTCTGGCGCCTTCGGACCGGTGCTGACCGACGCGGGACGGCAGTCCGCGCTCCGCCTGGTCCGGACCCACCGCATGTGGGAGCGCTACCTCGCCGATCGGACTGGCGTGCCGGCGGGTGAGTGGCACGACCAGGCGGAACGGGTGGAGCACGACCTGTCGATCGCGCAGGTGGACGCGCTGGACGAGCGGCTCGGCTATCCCCGCTGGGATCCCCACGGCGATCCGATTCCGACGCCCGCCGGCGATCTGCCACCCGACCGGGGCATCAGTCTCGCGGCGGTCGAGCCCGGGCGCGCGGTGGAGGTGGTTCACCTCGAGGACGAGCCGCCCGAGCTGTACGACGCCCTTGTCCTCGACGGTTTTGTCCTGGGCGGACGGCTGGATGTCGTCGGGCGGACCGACGGCGCGGTGCAGGTGCATGCCGGCGGCCGCGCCTGGGCGGTGGATCCGATCGTGGCGGGGAACGTCACGGTACGGCGCCTGCCGGCGGGTGAACATGGCGACGCACCGCACCTGACGCTCGCGGATGCCAAGCCGGGGGAAACGGTGCGCGTCGCAGACATCTCACGTGCCTGCCAGGGCGCGCAGCGGCGGCGGCTGCTCGACCTGGGCGTCGTCCCAGGCACACCGATCACGTGCGAACTGACCAGCGCCGGCGGCGACCCGGTCGCCTACCGGATCCGCGGCGCCCTGATCGCACTGCGCAAGTCGCAGGCCGTCTGGATCCACGTCGCTCCCGGGTCTGCGGAAGCCCATTTCCACAATCACGCCGCCGCCGCCGCACAGACACCCTGATGGCCCTCCCCACCCCCGCCTGCCACGGCGGCGCCGACGGCCGTGACGAGCATCTGCTCCGACTCGGGCTCAGCCCCGGCCGGTGGGATCTGCTGATCGCACTCGCCGGCAACCCGAACGTCGGCAAGAGCACCGTCTTCAACGCGCTCACCGGCCTCCGCCAGCACACGGGCAACTGGCCCGGCAAGACGATCGCGCGCGCCGAGGGAGCGTTCGCACACCGCGGGTCGCGCGTGAAGATCGTCGACCTGCCGGGTACCTACTCGCTGCAGGCGGGGAGCGTCGACGAAGAGGTGGCGCGCGACTTCATCCTGTTCGGACGGCCCGACGTCACCGTCGTGGTGATCGACGCGACGCGGCTCGAGCGCAACCTGAACCTGACGCTTCAGATCCTCGAGATCACCGGACAGGTGGTGATCTTTCTCAACCTCGTCGACGAGGCGAAGCGGCATGGCATCGCGGTCGATGCGGCGCAGCTCGAACGGGAACTGGGCGTGCCGGTGGTGGCGGGGGCCGCGCGGTCGAAGATCGGGACCGATGAACTGATCGACGCGGCGTACGTGGTCGCGACCGGGCAGCGGACGACGAGACCGTTCCGGATCGCGAAGCAGACGCCGGATGTGGAACGGGCGGTGGTCAAGTTGGCGGGCGTCGTCGAGCAGGCCTTCCCGGAAGTGCGCAGCAGCCGGTGGGTGGCCCAGCGGCTGCTGAACGCCGACGCCGCCGTGGTGGATGCGGTGCGGTCGGGCGAGCTGGGTCAGATCGACGCGCCGGCGGACGATGTGGCGGCGGATGGTGGGCCCAGGGCCGCTGATCGGCCGGCTGAACGCCCGCCCGCCTCGGGCGGTGACGGGCCGAATCGGGTGCTCGCCGCGGCGGAGCGCTTGCGGTGGGACCTGCCGGCCGACTTCCACGACAAGCTGACGGCCGAACTCTACGGCGCGGCACAGGCGATTGCCGAGCGGGCGCAGATACGGGGGCTTCGGAAAGCCCGGTTCGATGTCGACCGGGGCCTCGATCGGCTGCTCACCTCTCGGTGGCTCGGCTTCCCGATGATGCTGGCGATCCTGGCGGCGGTCTTCTGGATCACGATCGAAGGAGCGAACGTTCCGTCCAGCCTGCTGGCATCGCTTCTGATCGACACGACGCACCCTGTCCTGAAGGAATTCGGCGACGCGATTCGTCTCCCCTGGTGGCTGAGCGGCTTGCTCTTCGACGGTGTCTACCTGGCAACCGCCTGGGTGGTGGCGGTGATGCTGCCGCCCATGGCGATCTTCTTTCCGATCTTTACGCTGCTCGAGGACTTCGGCTACCTGCCGCGCGTCGCGTTCAACCTCGACTCGCTCTTCCGCCGCGCCGGCGCGCACGGCAAACAGGCGCTCACGATGAGCATGGGGTTCGGCTGCAACGCGGCGGGGGTGGTGGCGACACGCGTCATCGACTCGCCGCGCGAGCGACTGATCGCCATCATCACCAACAACTTCTCGCTCTGCAACGGACGCTGGCCGACGCAGATCCTGATCGCGTCGATCTTCATCGGCGCGCTCGCCCCGGCGCACCTCGCCGGCCTGGTCTCGGCCAGCGCCGTCGTCGGCATCGCGCTGCTCGGCATCGCGATGATGTTCGTTACGTCCTGGGCTCTCTCGCGCACGGTGCTGCGGGGTGAGGCGACCAGCTTCAGCCTGGAGCTGCCGCCGTACCGGCCGCCCCGCATCCTGCAGACGCTCTACACGTCGGTGATCGACCGGACGCTGATCGTGCTCTGGCGCGCCGTGGTCTTCGCGGTGCCGGCCGGCGCCGTGATCTGGCTGATGTCGAACATCACCATCGGCGGCGCCAGCATCGCCGAGCACTCGGTGGCCTGGCTCGATCCGGTCGGCCTGCTGCTCGGCCTGAACGGCGTCATCCTGCTCGCCTACGTCGTCGCAATCCCGGCGAACGAGATCGTCATCCCGACCGTGTTGATGCTGACGGTGCTGACGGCATCAGGCATCACGGGCGACGCGGGGGCCGGCGTCGGCGTGATGTTCGAGCTCGAGAGCACCGACGCCACCGGGGCGCTGCTCCGCGCCGGCGGGTGGACGCTGCTGACCGCCGTCAACCTGATGCTGTTCAGCCTGCTCCACAACCCCTGCTCCACCACCATCTACACGATCTGGAGGGAGACGCGAAGCGCGCGCTGGACGACGGTCGCCGCACTGCTGCCGCTTGCGATGGGGGTGACCGTCTGCTTCCTGTTGACGCAGGTCTGGCGGTTACTCGCGTGAGCGGACCGCCGCGGCGACCGCCGCCGCATCCGGATGATCGGACCGCACCACCGCGCCAAGGGCCCGCTCGATGGCCGCGCCCGACGGGTTCTGGAACACCCGGAGGTCGAACTCCGGGACAATCGCCAGCAGGTGGTCGAAAATGTCCGCCTGGATCGCCTCGTAGCGCCCCCAGTCCTGATCGCGGCTGAAGACGTAGATCTCTATCGGCAGGCCGTGCTCGGTCGGATCGAGCTGCCGGATCAGGAAGGTCATGTCGTCGTGCACCATCGGGTGGTGGTGGAGATAGGCGACGATGTACGCGCGAAACGTCCCGAGGTTCGTGAGGCGTCGGCCGTTCGCGTAATCCACGCGATCGATGCCCTGCTCGGCGTTCCACTTGTCCACCTCGGCGCGCTTCTTCTCGACGTACTCCGCGATGTAGCGGATCCGCATGTAGCGGGCCAGCATCTCCTCGGTGCAGAACCGCACCGAATTCATGTCGATGCTGATGGCCCGCTTGATGCGCCGTCCTCCAGATTCCGACATGCCGCGCCAGTTCTTGAACGACTCGCTGATGAGCGTGTACGTCGGGATGGTCAAGATGGTCTTGTCGAAGTTCTGCACCTTGACGGTCGTGAGTCCGACTTCGATCACGTCGCCGTCGGCGCCGTGCGATGGCATCTCGATCCAGTCGCCGCGGCGCACCATGTCGTTCAGGGTGATCTGAATGCCGGCGACGAACCCCAGGATGGCGTCGCGGAAGATCAGCATCATCACCGCGCTCGCCGCACCAAGGCCGCTCAGCATCAGGACGGGCGAACGGTTGAGCATGAGTGAGAGCACGCTGATGGCGGCGACGCCGTAGACCAGCAGCTTCGCTACCTGCGCCGCGCCGGTAACCGGCAGGCCGCGGGCCTTTCCCGACGCCTTCACCACATCGGCCACGGCATTCAGGGCGCCGTCCAGGGCGAGCGCGGCAATCACGATCATGTAGATGAGAGAAAGCTGCCGGATCACCGCCTGGAGTTCCGGATAGTCGCCGAGCACCGGGAGGGCGAAGTAATAGACCACCACCGCCGGGGCGACGTGCGCCAGGCGGACCATGACGCGGTGGCGCGCGATATGGTCGTCCCAGTGCTCGAGCGACCGGCTCGCGAGGCGCTGGGCCTGACGCACGATGACGCGCCGCGTCACGACGTCGGCAAGGTACGCCAGCACCAGCACCATGCCGATGTCGGCCACGAGCGCCAGCAGCTCGGCCGTGTCGGCCGACAGCCCCTGGCCGATCAGCCAGTCTCGCAACAGCGTCAACATCGTGTCGCGATCCTATCTGTACGCTCCGTCAGGTGGGCCGGGGCTGCCGGTCCGGAGACCGGCGCACCAGTTACTCCTCCGTCTCCAGCTCGTCGGTCAACGTGAACAGGGTGAGAGCCACGCCGTCCCAGCGGCCGTCGCCCGCCGGACTCTCCGGGGCGTCGGGGCCGAGCGGCATCGTGCCGGTCAGCTCCGCCGAGCGCCGGAATGCCCGCGTGAGCCACGACTGCACCGCGGCGGCGCGCGCCGCCGCCTGCCGGAACTGCTGGCCGGGACCACCCGCCGTGCCATAGCCCTCCACCACCAGCGGCGAGTTGCGCGGATAGTCGAGCAGCTCGCCCATCGCCTCCTCGAGCCGCCGGTCGGCGCCGTCCCCGAGCGTCACGGTGTTCTCGTCGTCCGCGTCGAACAGCACATCGGCCGACAGCCAGATCCGCAGTGGCGTGTACCGATCATCAACCAGCAGCTCGCGGTACTCGTCGCGTGTCATCTCGTCCAGGTTGTAGAAGCCGCGGTCGGAGAAGAAACCGCGGAAGAGCCAGTTCCGCTTCATCGCCTCGGTGTTCTCGGCGAGATCCGCCATCGCATCGCGCGCGTAGGTGACCACGTCGCCTGCATCGACCAGCACTTGCTGCGTCGGGCTGTTCGGCTGGTTCCAGCGGTTGACCATCGCCTGGACTTCCTCCGCGCTGCCGCGCATCGCCTGCATCGCCGCCTCGGTCTCGCGCGCGAGGCCGCTCAGGTGCGTGTAGAGCGCATCGTCGGTCAGCAGCCGCCCGGCGGTTCCCTCGCCTTCGGCCACGCCCTGCACCAGGCGCTGCGCCTCGTCCATCACGCCGCGCGCGGAATCGACGAACTGCACGCTCGCGCTGCCCACTTCCCGGACGTCGGCGCCAACGTCCCGGATCAGGCTGTTCGTCGCTTCGACCGTCTCGCCAAGGCCATCGAAGGTCTCCTGCACCCGACCCTGCATGGCGACCATCTCGTCGGCGACGACGCGGAACGTTTCGCGTCCCTCCTCGATCAGATCGGAGACCTGCACGGCATCACGGCCCACCAGGATGCCGCCATCCGCCACCTCTGGGGCGGCGTCGCTGCCGGCGCTGATCTGAATGAACGCCGCGCCGAGCAGGCCGTCGGTCAGAATCCCCGCCACCGAGTCGGTCCGGACGAGCGGGTGCAGATCCTCGCGGATCCGCATCCGCACCAGGAACGGACCGTCCGGCGCCGACGGCAGCGTGATATCGATCACCTCGCCCGCCGGCAGTCCCGACAGACGCACATTGGTGCCGACCCCGACGCCGGTCACCCTGCCGAAGCCAGCCTCCACCTCGAACTGATCGGTGAAGAGCAGCCTCCGGTCACCGATCATGAACAGTCCGACGGCGAACAGCAGCAGTCCACCGATCACGAACGCGCCAACCAGCGCCAGGCGTGGGGAACCCATCGTTGATCTCCTTCCTCCGTCTTGCCAGCAGACATGGCCTGCTAGCCACCTGCTTCCGAACGCATGAACTGTCGCACCAGCGGATGCCCGCTCCGGTCCAGTTCGGCCACCGTGCCTCGCGCCACGACCCGCCCCTGGTGCAGGAACAGCAGCGTGTCGCCGATCCGCCGGGCGCTCGGGATGTTGTGGGTCACGACAATCAGCGTCGTGCCCAGATCCTCCTTCACGCGCACCAGCAGGGAGTCGATCTCGTCAGACGTGATCGGATCGAGTCCGGCGCTCGGCTCGTCCACGAGCAGGACCATCGGATCGAGCGCCATCGCGCGCGCCAGACCGGCCCGCTTCCGCATCCCGCCCGAAAGCGCCGACGGCATCAGATCGGCGGCGTGCGCCAGACCGACGGCGGCCAGCTTCTGCGCGACGCGTTCCCGCACCGTCTGCTCCGGCCAGTCGCCATGGCGGCGCATCGGAAAGGCGACGTTGTCGCCCACCGTGATCGAATCGAACAGCGCCGCATTCTGGAAGAGGAAACCGACCTGGCGGCGAACCGCCGAGAGCTCGGCGGGCGAGAGCGTCGTGATGTCCGTCTCCCCGACGAACACGTGGCCGGCATCGGGCTGGAGCAGGCCGACCACATGTTTAAGCATGACGCTCTTGCCGGTGCCGCTTCGCCCGAGCACGACGGTCGCCTCCCCCCGTGGTATCGAGAGCGAGACGTCGTCGAGTACCCGGAAGGAGCCGAACGCCTTCGAGACATGCTCGAGGCGGATGGCGGGAACGCCGTCCGTCACCCTGCCGCCTCGGGAAAGAGGAAGAAGATCAGCCGGACCAGCACGACGTTGGCGGCGATCAGCAGGATGGAGGCCAGCACCACAGCCCGGGTCGCCGCGTAGCCTACCCCCTGGGTGCCGCCGCGCGTGTTGACGCCGAGGTACGCGGCGGTGATTGCGATGATGAAGCCGAAGACCACCGTCTTGAGCGCACTCGGAATGTAGTCGGTGAATTGAATCGACGAGAAAGCGGTGCGGAAGTAGACGGGGAAATCCATGCCGGAGATGGGCGCCTCGGCCACCCACCCGCCGACGATGCCGGTGAAGTTCATCACAGCGGTCAGGATCGGCATTGCCACTATGCAGGCGAGCATGCGGGTCACGACGAGGAACTTGAACGAGTCGACCGCCACCGCCTCCAGCGCATCGATCTGCTCGGTCACCTTCATCGCGCCCAGCTCCGCGCCGACACCGGCGCCGACCCGCCCAGCCACCAGCAGGCCGGTGACGAGCGGCCCGGTCTCGCGCACCAGCGCGAGTGCGAGCCCGGCCGGAATCAATGCCTCCGCCCCGAACCGTTCGAGCGACGCCCTCGTGTGCATCGACAATACGATGCCGACGGCGAAACCGGCCGTCGCGATAAGCGGCAGCGACCGCCAGCCGATCTCGTAGATCTGACGCGCGGTTTCCCTCAGTTCGAACGGCGGGCGGAATGCCTCGATGAGCGCCCGACCCGCAAAGAGCGACGCGTCACCCGCGCCGGCGAGAGTCGAGACGACGAACGTGCGAAACGCCTGCAGCATCGTCAGAAGATCCAGTACGCCAGGCCTGCGCTCACCACCACCGCGTTCACGCGGATCCGCTGGGCGGTCACCGTGTCGTCACTCCCGAACGTCACGTTCGGGCGGCTGACCAGGTAACCTGCCCGCAGCGTGACGCCGATGCGCCGCGTCGCGTCGAACCAGACGTCTACGCCGGGCTCAATGACGAAGGAGTTCGCGACGGCGATGGCGCGCCCGGGCCCCGCTCGCGCGGTTTCGACATTCAGGCTGTTGAACGAATAGCCGCCGACGACTGACGCGCCGAACGTCACCCGCCCGCTAACGACGCTGTACTCCAGGCCGGCCATCACCGGCCGCAGTCGGACGGCGGCAAGCGCCGGTTGCGTCCCGGCCGCCGGCTCGAGCGTCGCCCCGGCCCCGGAGAACGTCACCGCCGGACCGAAGCCGGTGCTCGACCGGAACCGGAAGAGGGGGCGGAACGTCCGGATCCGATCCAGGAGACCGTCGGAGGCGCGTGTCAGGCGCATGGTACCGCCGGCGCCTATCAGCCGCAGGGGTCCTTCGGCGGGCCGCGGGGCGAGCGCGGGAAGGCGCGGCCGTCCTTGCTCCGCCAGCGGATCGGGATCTCCGACCGCAAGCGCCGACTCGACCCGCGCGACACCCGGCACGCCTTCCGCCAACGCGACCGCCCGTCCGATTTGATCCGCCGTCAGCACGATTCCTTCCAGGGTGACGACGCCTGCCGCCGCGCGCACCTCGATCGGCAGCTCGCCGAGGTCGATGTCGTTGACGAGCGCCGTCTTGACCCGGACGGCCGTCAGCGCGTCCGCGACTGCCGTCTGCGCGTCCGCGACCGCCGGCTGCCCGGCCGTGGCCAGCACCACGAACAACAGGACGCGGAGGCACGGCCACGTCATCAGCGCGCGCTGGATCATTGCCATCAGCAACGTCGGGATGCGGGGAACCTGAAGAAGCCGTCGATTCCGATTGCAGACTTGCTAGGTTATCCCAAGTGCTTCCCGTTCATGACGAACGCCGAGACACGCACGCGGCTCTTGCAGGCGCTCGACGCGGCAGTGATGCAGATCGACGCCGGGGCCGATACACTGGAGGACGTCGACGCACCTGACGCATGAACGGCACGAGACGGCCACCCGGGGCGTGGAAGCACCCCGACCGGCGGCGCAGCACAGGGCGTCCCAGGCCGGCGCCCGGCCAGCGCAGAGCCGCGTCGCGCCGGTCCTCGCGCCTCCTGCGGGTTGGGCTTGCGTTTGTGGCCCTTGGCGTCGGCCTCCCGCTGGCGCTCGTGCTGCTGCTGCACTGGGTGCCACCTCCCACGACCGCGTTCATGATCCGGAGCGAGCGGCTGGCGCAGCCGGCGGCCGCAACGGCGGGTGGACACGTTGCGCCAACGGAAGCGTACCGCTGGACCAACTGGGAGGACATCGCCCCGCACGCCGCACTCGCCGTGATCGCAGCCGAGGATCAGAAGTTCCTCCACCACAACGGCTTCGACGTCGAGGCCATCCAGATGGCGATCGATGACGCGCGCGACGGCGGACAGTTGCGCGGCGCAAGCACCATCTCGCAGCAGACGGCAAAGAATCTCTTTCTCTGGCCCGGACGGAGCTTCGTGCGGAAGGGACTGGAAGCGTACCTGACAGTGCTGATCGAGCTTTGCTGGAGCAAGCAGCGGATCGTCGAGATGTATCTGAACATCGCAGAGTTCGGCAACGGCCTGTTCGGGATCACCGCGGCAAGCAAACACTTCTTCGGGAAGACCCCGGCAGAGCTGTCGGCCGACGACGCGGCGCTGCTGGCCGCAGTGCTGCCCAACCCGGCGCGGTTGCGGGTCGACGAGCCCTCGCCCTACGTGCGGGCGCGGCAGGCATGGATCCGCCGGCACATGCGACAGCTCGGCGGCAACGAGTTGCTTGCATCGCTCGAGTAGCTCGACAAGAGAGTCCGGCGGCGGACACCGCCCGTCGCCTCGCGCCGTTGACGTCCCCCGGCCGATGGTCCCGTACCCCCCCGGGCAGGCGACGACAGCAGGATCCCTGGCCGACTGCATCATGCCATCAGATCAGCTAACATGACAGCATGGTCAGGACGCAGGTTCAACTGCCCGAGGAACTGGCGCGTGCGCTCAAGGAGCAGGCCCAACGTGAGGATCGATCGATGGCCGATCTGGTGCGCGCCTGCGTGGCCGACTACCTGGCTCGCCGTCCGATTGCGGAACGCGCCGCGCTCTCCCGGCGCGCGCGCGCAGTCGCGGGCCGCTTCCGGTCGGGATGTCCGGACTTGGCGGAAGAACATGACCGCTATCTGGACGAAGCCTTCGATTCATGAAGCTCTTCGTCGACACCTCCGCCCTGATCGCGTTTCTGGACGCTGACCAGCCCCGCCACGCTGACGTCGTCAAGGCGTGGAACGAGGCAGTCGCCGGTGATGGCATCCTCTTCACATCCAACTACGTCCTGGTAGAGGCCTTCGCCCTCGTCCAGCGACGGCTCGGCCTGGACGCCGCCCGCGCCCTGGGCGACATCCTCGTTCCCTTGATGCATTTGCTTTGGGTGGACGAAAGTCTCCACTCGGCCGCCACCGCCGCCCTCTTCACCGCCGCCCGGCGCAAGCTCTCGCTGGTCGACTGCACCAGCTTCGAACTGATGCGCCGCCATGGCATCACCGATGTTCTCACTCTGGATAGCGACTTCGCCCGTCACGGCTTCCGCAACTGTCCGCGTTCCTGACGTGTGCGACTCCCGTGTTTCCTTCCGGCACGGGCGATCACGGTAGGATCCCCAACGACGCAGACCGCACATGAACTTCGACGGCTACGACGTCGGCGATTACTACGACGAGATGTTCCTGCCGGACGGCACTCCCCGGCCGGAAGCGCGGGCGCTCGTCGATCGGATCGAGGGACTGCCGACAGGCGAGTTCATGCGGCGCCACACGGCGGCGGAGCAGACGCTGCTCAATACCGGCATCACCTTCACCGTTTACGGCGACGAGGCGGGGACCGAGCGGATCTTTCCCTTCGACGTGGTGCCGCGGATCATCGCACACGACGCCTGGGACCCGATCGAACGCGGCCTGAAGCAGCGGGTCGATGCGCTCAACCGCTTCATCGACGACGTCTACCACGACCGCACGATCATCCGCGACGGCCTCGTGCCGGCCGAGGTGGTGGAGTCGTCGCAGGGCTACCGGAGGGAGTGCGCCGGCATCAATCCGCCGCGCGGCGTCTGGTGTCATATCACCGGCACCGACCTGGTGCGCGACCGCGACGGGACCATCTATGTCCTGGAGGACAACCTGCGCTGCCCGTCGGGCGTGTCGTACGTCCTCGAGAACCGGGCGGTGATGACCGAAACGTTCCCAATCGTTTTCGAAGGCCTGGGCGTCCGGCCGGTGCAGGACTACCCGAGCCGGCTGCTGACGATGCTCGAGGAGGTGGCGCCGGAGGGTGTCGACCGGCCGAGCGTCGCGCTGCTGACACCGGGCGTCTTCAACTCGGCCTACTTCGAGCATTCGTTCCTCGCCCAGCAGATGGGGATCGAACTGGTGGAGGGGCGCGACCTCGAGGTGGCGGACGACCGGCTGCAGATGCGGACAACGCGCGGCTACGAACCGGTCGACGTGCTGTACCGGCGGATCGACGATGATTTTCTCGACCCCACCTGTTTCAGGTCCGATTCACTGCTTGGCGTTCCGGGACTGATGGACCTGTACCAACGCGGCCGGGTCACGCTGGTGAATGCGCCCGGCACCGGCGTCGCCGACGACAAGGTGGTGTACGCCTACGTCCCGGAGATGATCCGGTACTACCTGAATCAGGATCCGATCCTCCCGAACGTGCCGACCTCCCTCTGCTGGCGTGACGACGACCGGCGCTACGTCCTCGACCACCTGGCGGAGCTGGTGGTGAAGCCGGCGAACGAGTCGGGCGGCTACGGCCTGATGATCGGTCCCGCCGCCAGCCAGGAGCAGTTGCGCGACTTCGCGGAGCGGATCGAGGCCGATCCGCGCAACTACATCGCGCAGCCGACGCTGGGCCTCTCGCGCGTCCCGACCCGGATCGAGCAGCGCTTCGAGGGGCGCCACGTCGACCTGCGGCCGTACATCCTCTATGGGCGCGACCGCTACGTGCTGCCCGGCGGGTTGACGCGGGTCGCGCTTCGAAAGGGATCGCTCGTCGTCAACTCATCGCAGGGGGGAGGCAGCAAGGACACCTGGGTGCTCGCAGCCCCCAAGGCACCCTGACCGGTACGCCGCCACTGCCACGACCATGCTGAGCCGCGTCGCCGAGTCGATCTACTGGATGAGCCGCTACATCTCGCGCGCCGAGAACGTGGCGCGCGTCGTCGGCGTGAACAATCAGTTACAGCTTCACCTGCCCGGCCTCGCCGAAGAGCAGTGGGACCCGATGGTGGAGGTGACAGGCGACGACGCCGCGTTCCGCGCGGCATACGACGCGCCGACCCGGTCGAATGTGATCGAGTTTCTCGCGTTCGACACCAACAATCCCAACTCGATCGTCTCGTGCCTGACGCAGGCGCGCGAGCACGCACGCTCGGTGCGCGAGATCATCTCGTCCGAAATGTGGGAGGCGATCAACACTTTCTACCTGTTCCTTCGGGCTCCGGGGGCGCGCCAGCGCGCGATGGCGGACGCGCACGCCTTCTTCCAGCATGTCCAGCGATCGAGCTACGCGATCGAAGGAGCGAAGAACGAGACGATGGAGCACGGCGAGGCGTGGCACTTCAGCCGGATGGGTCAGTACCTCGAGCGCGGCGATCAGACGACGCGCATCCTGGACACGAAGTACTACCTGCTCCTGCCGTCGCCGGCGCATGTCGGCAAGCCGATTGACGACCTGCAGTGGAGCGCGCTGCTCCGCTCGGCCAGTGCCTTCGAAGCGTACCGCCGAACCCACGGCAGTGTCTCCGCGTCAGCCGTCGCCAGCTTCCTGCTGCTCAACCGGGAGTTTCCCCGCTCGGTGCACCACTGCGTCATCGAGGCGCAGACGTCGCTGCATGCGGTGACCGGCACACCCCTCCGCCGCTACGCCAACCGCGCTGAACGGGCGCTCGGCCGGGTGGTCGCGGACCTCGACTATACTGACATCGTCGACGTGATTCGGACCGGTCTGCACGACTTTCTCGACAGTATTCAGGACAGGCTCAACGGCGTAGGATCGGAGATCACAAGCACCTTCTTTGCGCCGTCGCGGCGCGCGGACACTTCGGCATGACGTACTGCGTCGGGATGAACATCGACGAGGGCCTGGTCGGACTGGCCGACACCCTCATCACGTCCGGCCGGGAGGTGACCTCGCTTCGGAAGATGACGGTCTATTCACCGCCGAACGGCACCTTCTTCGTCATGACGTCCGGTCTCCGGTCCCTGCGTGACAAGACGCTCACCTACTTTGAGGAGCGGCTGCTGGAGCGGTCGGATCAGGCCAAGCCCTTCGAGCGGCTCTACGAAGTGGTGAACCTGTTCGCCGCGCAGATCCGCGAAGTGGCGCGCGAGGATCGCGAGCCGCTGACCGAGGCGGGGATGCAGTTCAACATCAACGCGCTGATCGGCGGCCAGATGGCGAAGGATGGCAAGCACAAACTCTACATGGTCTATTCGGAGGGGAACTGGGTCGACACCGGGCGGTTGACGCCCTACCACGTCATCGGCTCGACCGGGTACGGCAAGCCGATCATTGACCGCACGCTGACGGTGGACGACACGATGCGGCATGCCTTCAAGGTGGCGCTGCTCTCGTTCGACTCGACGCGGATCAGCGCCGCCGACGTCGACTTTCCGATCGATGTCGTGCTGTACCGTCGCGACTCGTTCCAGATCATCGAGCGACGGTTCGAGAAGCACCATCTGGAACCGATCTCGCGCTGGTGGGATGAACGTGTCCGCCGCGCGGTGGAAGAGACGCCTGGCGAGTGGTTCGATCAGGCGTTCGACGACATGGACGGCACGCCGGAATTGCCCGGAGTCGCCGCGCCGCAGGAAACCGTCCCGTGAGATTCACGCTTCAGCACCGCACCGTTTACCGCTACGGCGGGCTCGTCGGCCTCGACCCGCATGTGATCCGTCTCCACCCGCGCGCCGACGCCGCCACGCGCCTGGTTGACTTCGAGATGACGATAGACCCGGAACCGTTCGTCCGGTCCGACAACCTCGATCCGGAAGGCGACGTCATCACGCATGCCTGGTTCCAGGGGAGGACCGACCACCTGACGATCGAAACGCGCGCCGTCGTCGACACGCTGCTGCGCGATCCATTCGGTTTCCTGATCGCCGAGCCTGACCGGGCGCTGCCGTACGCCTACGCGCCCGAGTTCGCCCAACGCCTCGAGCAGTTCCGGCGGCCGCCCGACGCCGCGCACGTCTCGGTCCGCGAGTTGGCTCTCGAGGCGGCGCACGCATCGAAGCGAAACCAGGCCACGTATCCCGGCGTGCTCACCAGGATGATCCGGGACCACTTCACCGTCGAAGTGCGGCACCATGGTGAACCGCACGCGCCGGAGCTGACCATCGCCTCGCGCCGGGGCGCCTGCCGCGACCTCGCCGTGCTGTTCGTGGAATGCTGCCGGGCGATGGGACTCGCCGCGCGGTTCGTCAGCGGGTACCGGTACCTCGATGGCGTGACCGCAACACCCGACCTCCACGCGTGGGGCGAAGTCTTCCTGCGCGGCGGCGGCTGGCGCGGCTACGACCCGACAGACGGCCTCGCCCTCGCCGATCGGCACATTACGCTCGCTGCCGCCGCCGACCCGATTGCTGCCGCGCCCGTCACCGGCACCTTCCGCGGTGCAAGCATCACCCACACGCTCGAGACCGACATTCAGCTCACGGTCGGCGGCTGAACGGCCGCTCAGCGCCGCCGACCCCCAGGTCGATCTCAGCCTGGCCCGCGCCGCGGAATCGGCTGGGTCAGCGGGGCAATCAGCTCCCGCGTCCACCAGTCGTCCGACGCGTCGGCCCAGGTCGTGAACCGGTACTGGTACAACAGCAACCGCACGAACCGTGGCGGATTGTCCGGGAAGGGGGTGCCCTCCGCGTCGAGCAGTGCAAGCGCCACCGGATCGTTGTCGCGCAGCCGCTCCGCCAGCGGCAGCAGCCAGTGCGCCTGCCGCCGCGGATCGAGCGCCGCAAACCACATCTGCCAGTCGAGGCGCGGCATGTGCGGCTGCACGAACCCAGGCGCCTCCGCCACGTCCCCCACCTTCCACCGGAACGGGTACTCGCGCCAGGTCGCGCCGTCCGCCGACCCCTCGATGATGATCTCCGGCCGCTCGGTCGTCATCGATCGGAACAGGCCGTAGCCGCTAACCGACCGGAACGGCGCGACCGCGCTCAGCAGCGTGTTCGACCAGGCGGGCATCGGCGCCGGCCGGCGCATCTCGCGGACGAACGTGAGTGCACTCAGCAGGGCCAGGACCGCCGCGACGCCGATCAGCATCCAATCGCTGGCGCCACGGTGCGGCCGCGGCCCGACACCTGGCGCAGGCGCCGGCACCCGCCACCGGAACGCCAGCGCATCGTCATCGAGCATCGCGACGTACAGCACGACGGTCAGCAGGTTGAAAAATCCGTAGTTCCCCGTCAGCGCGATCACGATCTGCAGCGCACAGAGCACGCCGAATCCGACGATCCGCAGGCGCCGGAACCGCGACGGCAGGAGGATCGCGAACGGCGCGACGAGCTCGACGGCGAACATCTTGACGGCCGACGCGCTCCCAACCCAATCCGGCAGGTTGTGCGCGTACCAGCTCACCCATGTCGGAATCGGCTGCGTCTCGTAGTGGTACGCCAGCGCCGTCAATCCCCACCAGGTGGGATCGCCGCTCAGCAGCTTCGTGATTCCCGACAGAAACGTCAGCTTGAACGCCAGCCCCCAGACCAACCACCGCACGGCTGCCGACGGCTCCGACGCGCCCGCCCGAAGCGGCGCCCGCCACGCCATCGGCGCGTAGAGCACCGCCAGCACCCCCGCTTCGAGCAACAGGATGTCCCACTGAAACGACAGGAAGTCCTGCCCCGCAATCGTCAGCGACAGGTAGCAGACCCAGAGCAGCAGGAAGACCGGAACCGGCGCGATCCCTGCCATCGCCGCCACCGACAACGCGATTCCGCCCCAGCACAGCGCGAGCAGCCCGCCATCCCCCGGCCAGACCCAGAGCAGCGTCGGCAGTTGCCGGTACGCGTCCGCCCCAAACACCTCGTACGCGCGTGCCAGATACGCCGACACCGGCAACAGTCCGTGATCCCCGACGAGTCCGGAGATCTGCGGCGTGAGCGACGCGAACGCCGCCAGGTACACAAGACCGAGCAGCCGGAGGAAGAGGGATCGAGACCGTGCAAAGGCAGGTGGGGCGGCAGGCGGCATCGCGGCCATGCGGCTATAATTGGAGGTTCACGCCTGCCAGAGTCCTCTTGCTGGGAGGTCGTTCAATGGTAGGACACGCGGCTCTGGACCGTGGAATCGGGGTTCGAATCCCTGCCTCCCAGCCAAACAGGACCCTGCTGAGAGGACGACACCGCCGATGAGGTATTTCACATCGAGGCTCGCCGCGGCCACCGTCGCGCTGGTCCTGGCGCTGTGCACGGCGATCGGTGCCGAGCAGGCATCGCGAGCCCAGTGGGTCACCGCATGGAGTACGTCGCAGCAAGCCTTGGGCGATACGACGCTGTCGGACACAACGGTTCGATTGATGGCTCGAGTGACCGCCTCGGGCGACGCGGTGCGGATCCGGCTGGATAACACGTTCGGGACTCAGGCCCTTGTCGTGGGCGCCGCGACGGTCGGGGAGCCGATGTTGGGAGCGCGACTCAGCCAAGGGTCAGTTCGTGAGGTCCGATTCGACGGCGCTCGCGGAGTCACCGTACCGGCGGGCGGAAGCGCCCAGAGTGATCCTGTCACGCTGAAGGTCCTTGCGTTTCAAGACCTTGCGGTCAGCCTGCACATCCCTGAGGCCGATGTCCGGCCCAGCCAGCACACTGGGGCCCGAGTCACGTCGTTCTTCGCCGCCAACGGTGCCGGGGATCGAACAGCGGATGAGTCGGCCGAAGCATTTGCGCGCGTGACGACCTCGATGTTCTGGCTCAAGTCGATCGACGTGCTCAGCGACACATCGACTGGCACGGTCGTCGCCTTCGGCGATTCGATCACCGACGGCTCGTGTGCCACAGTGGACGGGTATGACCGGTGGGAGGACTGGCTCGCCGTTCGGTTCCATCTTGATGCTCCCACCGGACACCCAGCGGTCATCAACGAAGGCATCGGCGGCAATACCATTAGCGGCGACTACCAGCCACCGCCAACCAGCACCCCGGGCCTGGAGCGGCTGGAGCGAGATGTGCTTGCTCACAGTGCCGTCACTCACGTCATTCTGTTCATGGGTACCAACGACCTCCGACGCGGATCGTCGCCCGACAGGGTGATCGCGGGCATGGAAGAGATCATCGAGCGGGTGCATGCTGCGGGCCTGAGGATCATCGGCGCGACGGTCATTCCGCGTCACAACCGGGCACCGACCGCAACGAACTCCGGCTGGAACCCCAGCAAGACAGCGGCTCGACGCGTCGTGAACGACTGGATCCGACAGGACGCACCATTCGACGGTGTGCTCGATTTCGACGAGGTCGTTCGGAGCCCGACTAACCCGGATCTGATCCACCCACCGTTCGACTGTGACGGGGTCCATCCGAATCCTCGCGGCTACTACGCCGTGGGAGGTGCCGTGCCGATCGAGATGTTTCGCGAGTAGGGGGGCGCCGGAGGAGGTGAGGTTATGTTGCGAAGACCACTCGATCAGATCGCGTTGGCAGTCTCGCTCGTGCTGGCGCTAGGCAGCGCCGCCGCCGGTCAAGTGCTTCCGAATCCCTACCGGCAGGACTTCAAGGCTGGCGGCCTTGGACCGGCCGAGCCGTGGGCCAAGCTGCCGTCTGGTCGGACGATGGGCGCGGCGGGGGACTTGAAGATGGACCCGGACGGCCAGCACCTCTGGGCGGTGATCCGCTGTGACGCGACCGCAGTCGAGAGGTTTGGTAACGAGTGCCTGGATTCGGATCTCGATCCCATCGTGAAGTTCGACATGGACGGGAACGCCGTGGGCAGCTTCGGGAGTGGCACCGTGATCTGGCCTCACGGCATCGATGTCGATAGGAACGGCAATGTCTGGGTCACCGATGCGGTTTCCGAGCAGCGCACCCCGGAGGGCACTCGCGGACACCAGGTGATCAAGTTCAGTCCGACCGGTGAGCTGCTGATGCGCCTCGGGACCCCTGGCAAGGCCGGGGAAGGCCGGGACCATTTCAACTCGCCGGCTGACGTCGTGGTCGGTGAGAACGGGAGCATCTTCGTCGCTGATGGCCACAACAACACCGGTAACAATCGGGTGGTCAAGTTCTCGAGCGACGGCACGTATCTGAAGGAATGGGGCCGAACCGGGTCCGAGCCCGGGCAGTTCAGGGGATTGCACGCCATCGAGATTGGTCCTGATGGGCGCCTGTACGTGGCCGATCGGTCGAACAACCGGATCCAAGTCTTCGACCAAGAGGGGGAGTTCATCACCCAATGGTTGCAATTCGGCCGCCCGAGTGGGTTGGCCTTCGACGATCAGGGGCGGATCTACGTCTCTGATTCGGAGTCGGACGACTTTCAGAATCCAGGGTTCGAGATGGGTATCCGAGTTGGTGAGTATGAAACCGGCTGGGTGACCGCATTCATTCTCTATCCGTGGGGTGATCCCCGAGATCCAGGTGGCGGCACGGGTGCCGAGTTCGTCGCCGTCGATCGCGAAGGGAACATCTACGGCGGAGAGCCGCGACCACGACGGATCCAGAAATACGTGCGTGTCAGACCGTAGTCGCCGCCCCTACATGGGTTCGGCGATTTCGACCAGCTCCACTTCGAAGAGGAGCGTGGCGTTACCCGGAACTCGCGGCGGGCTGCCGGCGGCACCGTACGCCAGGTCGGGCGGGATGACGATGCGCCGGAGGCCGCCGACTCGCATGCCAACGACGCCGCGATCCCAGCCCTCGATGACCTCACCGGCGCCCAGCACGAACGGGAAGGTCCCGAGATCGAATTGCGCCCCCTTGTTCTCCTCCGCGTTCGGGTCGTACAGCCAGGCGGAGAAGTTGGTGAGGAGACTGTCGCCGTTCATCGCCTCGGGGCCTGTGCCGACCTCCAGGTCCTCCGTGCTGAACGGTACGGCCAACCCGACGCTGGGTGAGGTCGGGCTGTCGCTACCGCTACCGCAACCGGTGATCAGCAGGAGCGCGGCCACCAGGATCGGGAATCGGGGTATCACGGCGTGGCGTGGACGCATGCAGGGTTCCTCCAAAGCAATCCGTGCAGCTTAGCCGATCCGTTCGTGGTAGCGTTCGTTTCGATGATCCGGATCCTGTTCCTCTGTGTCGCGAACTCGGCACGGAGCCAGATGGCCGAGGGGCTCGCCCGGGCGCGATTCGGCGGGCGCGCACAGGTTCAGAGCGCCGGGTCGAGTCCGGCATCGGTCCATCCGCTGGCGATCGCGGCACTCGACGAGATCGGGATCGACATCAGTGGGCACCATTCCAAGAGCGTCGGGACGATAGATGCGGCTGCGGTCGACCTGATCGTGACGCTGTGCGCCGACGAGGTCTGTTCGGCCTTCCCGGGCGGGGCGCGGCGGCTCCACTGGCCGCTGCCCGATCCGGCCGGCGCTAACGGCTTGGCGCCCGAGCAGTTGGAGAGCTTCCGCGACGTGCGCAACGAGATCGCGCGGCGGATCGATGCGCTGGAGCCGGAGCTACCCTGAGCGATGTTTCTGCCGCTCGGCGACGAGCCGAACCCGCGCGGTGTCCCGATCGTCACCTACAGCCTGATCGGGGTGAACGTCGCAATCTTCCTGCTGTTGACGCTTCCGCTCAGCGCCGTCCGCCCGTCGATGGACGACCCGGCGCTCGCCGACTACATCCGCACCATCGCGTCACAGTTCGGTGGCCAAATGAACGCCATGGAACTGTTGCAGCAGACCTCGGCCTACGATCTGTTCGTCTTCCAGTGGGGCTTCCGTCCCGCCGACCCCGGGATCATTTCGCTGTTCAGCGCGATGTTCCTGCATGGCGGCTTCATGCACGTTGCCGGGAACATGCTCTTCCTCTGGATCTACGGGGACAACGTCGAGCATCGTCTCGGCCCGCTGCCGTATCTCGCCGCCTATCTCGGCACCGGAGTCGTCGCCACGCTGTCGCACGCCCTACTCGATCTCGGCTCCGTCCTGCCCACGGTCGGCGCGTCGGGCGCAATCTCCGGCGTGCTCGGTTTCTACTTCGTCTGGTTCCCCCGAAACCGCGTCCGTCTGCTGCTGTTGCTGCCGTTCTTCTTCCACATCTTCTACGCGCCGGCCCGCTTCGTCCTCGGGGTCTATCTGATTCTGGACAACCTGTTGCCGTTTCTCGCATCGCGCGGCATGGCGGGCGGCGGCGTGGCGTACGGCGCGCACATCGGCGGCTTCGTCGGCGGACTCGCCTACGCCTGGTGGCGGGACCGGCGCGAGCTGCGGCGGCCGGCGCAGGAGTTCCACGTGGAAGCCGAGGAGGGCGCCGGTGTCAAAGCCGAAGCGCGCGCCGTCTTCGAAGCCGACCCGGCGTCAATCCGCGGCGTCCGGCAGGCCATCGTCGAGCACCGGTACGCCGAGGCGGCGCCGCATTACTTCGCACTGAGTCCCGCGCGAACGGCGCGCCTGCTGATGCCGGAGGATTCGATCCGTTTCGGCGGCTGGCTCGCCAACCACGGCCACCCAGACGCGGCGCTCGTCGTCTACCAGCGCCACCTGCGCGACTTCCCGCTCGGCCCGTACGCCGCCGAAGCGCACCTCGGCGCCGGCCTTGTCCAACTGCACGCACGCCGCGAGCCGACCGCCGCCTACCAGCACCTGGTGGCGGTCTTCGACGCTGATCCGCACGCCGAGACCGAACAGCATGCCCGGAAGGCGTTGGCCGACATCGCCGCGCAGCAGAAGTTCCAAGTCCGCGGCGTCCACTAGCAAGGGGCGGTTCCTCTCTGCCATCGGCGCGCCCATAGTGAGTACTGAGATTCAGCCACTGTTCTTCTCTGGCGAGGACATGACATGTTGAAGCTTCTTCGGACCACGTCGTTGCTGCTTCTCCTGTTGCCGGCACTTCCGCCGCCCGCGACCGCCCAGACTTCCGGTGTCCTGCTGCTCGCCCACGGTGGCCGCGACACCTGGAATAAGGAAATCCTGACGATGGCGGAACGTATCGACTCGACCATACCGGTCGAAGTCGCGTTCGGCATGGCGAACAAGCGGACCATCGAGGACGCGCTCGACCGCCTGGCAGAACGGAACATCTCGAACGTCGTGGCAGTGCCGCTGTTCGTCTCCTCGCACAGCAGCGTCATGCGGGCCACCGAGTACCTGCTGGGCAATCGTAGCGACGCTCCACCCGAGATGGAGGCCTTCGGGCGCATGGCCGCTCGCCGCCATGCGGCCGACGCCGAAGCCGACGACGACTTCGACTGGCATGCTCCCATCGAAACTACCCTGCCGATCTCCCTCACGTCGGCGCTGGACGGCCATGCGCTGGTCGCCGACATCCTGGTGTCCCGGGCTCTGGAGGTCAGTCAGGCACCTCAGGACGAAGTGGTCGTGGTGGTCGCGCACGGGCCGAGTTCCGAAGAGGACAATGCGCGTTGGCTCGAGAACATGCAGGTCCTGGCCGACGAGATGCGCCAGCGCACAAGGTTCAGCCGCATCGAGCACCTCACGGTCCGTGACGATGCACGGAAGCCGGTCCGGGAAAAGGCAGCCGCGGACTTCCGCGCGGTGGTCGAGCGTGCCATTCAGGAAGACAAGACAGTCTTGATCGTCCCGTTGCTCCTGGCCTACGGCGGTATCGAAACCGGCATCCGGGAGCGCCTCGAAGGTCTGGAGTACCGCATGGCCAACCAGGCGCTGCTGCCCGACGACCGCCTTGCCGAATGGATCCTCGCGCAGGCGACTCCGTAGACGCGCGTCGCTAGTCGCGCGTCCCTGGCTCTCGTCGAAGCCGAGCCATTCCGCGGCGCTATCGCGGAGGCTCGGCCGTCATCTACGGAATATCGCTGCGTAGTGGGCGCCGATCGGCCAGTCGACGGTGGTGATGTGTGTCAGCCCGGCCGCGGTGACCTCCGCTACGACCTGCTCGTCGTCGGCCCAGTGTGGCCAGCCTCTGAGCGGGCTCAGGATGCCGCTGAACTCCAGCTCGACGACCGCGAAGCGGCCGCCCGGCTTCAGCGAGGCAAGAATGCTGGCGTTGAGCGCCGCCGTGTCGCCCACGTGGTGATAGACGCGGCGCATGAAGATCGCGTCGCAGCAGGCCGGCGCCAGGTTCGTCTCCCGGTCGCCGGCTTCGACCACCGTGACGTTGTCCAATCCTGCCGCGGCAACCGCTTCCCGGATGTCGTCACGACGCTGCGGCGACAGCTCGGTGGCGAACACCCGGCCCGTCTCACCGACCAGTCCCGCAACCTCGATGCTCAGCCAGCCGCTGCCGGCGCCGATGTCGGCCACCGTGTCGCCCGGCTGGATCTCGAGCACACCTGCGAGGCGATCGACTTCGCTCTCGCCGTCTCCGCCGGTGAGGATGAAGAGAACCGCAGCCACGAGGACGGCACCGCCCAGCCAGAGAGAGACGCGCTTCCGTTTCTCCATCGACACCTCTTACGCGGAGAATACGCAGCGACCTACACATGTAGCAGGCGCCATTGCAGCAACGCCCGCATGTCACGCCGCCCGTCCGCGATCACCAGCACGTAAACACGGTCTCCCATCACGCGGTAGATGATCCGGTATGGCTTGAGGAACACCTCCCGGTACTCCCGAATCCCGAGCTCCAGCAGTTCCCTCGGGTAGCTGCCGCGTGCGGGCAACGCGGA
This sequence comes from Vicinamibacterales bacterium, assembly GCA_965262555.1. Lineage (GTDB taxonomy): Bacteria > Acidobacteriota > Vicinamibacteria > Vicinamibacterales > UBA8438 > VXRJ01. The sequence continues at coordinate 69,228 of OZ253543.1, read as the reverse complement.
CAACGCTTGGAAGACCTTCTCGATCCGCTCCAGCACATGTTCCGCCCTCCCCGGCGCGTCTTGCCGGGACAGGTAATCGAAGATCTCTTCCAGGTCGCGAGCGGCGTCATCGGTCAACTGAACCACGAAGGGCATCAGTCAGCCCGTTGGCGCTCCCGGAGCCGCCCAATGACCTCCGCGGCGGGCTGAACCTGACCGGCTTCGATCTGACCGTTGCCCAGGGCAAGCATCTTGAGCAGAGCCACACTCTCCTGCATCCGCTCGTAGCTGTCGATATCTTGAACGACAGCCTTGGCTTCGCCGTTCTGGGTGATGATCAAGGGGTCCGGTCGGTCCCCGAGCGTGCGGATGATCTCGGCGGCGTGGGTCTTCAGGTAACTGATGGGCTTGATCCGGTCGGACAGTGACATGGGCCACCTCTGTTCAGGACCAAATATAGTCCATAAACAGGTCTAATGGAACGCCGCGTCTCACCGGCCGGCCCGGGGTCGGCTCAGGCCCGGATCCACCCGTAGCAGCCCGTGGTGAAACCCCCGCTACATTCGAGCGGCGATGCATCCCGCCTGCACGGCGTTGCTCCTCGGTCGCCTATGGCCGATAGGCTCCCTCGTCGCGCCTTGTCAGGCGGGCGCCTCACCACTCTCGGTGCTACGCGGGGTTTCACCACGGGCTGCTAGCGGGTGTGGTCCGGCTCCCTGCCGTTCCAACACCTGCCAATGCTGCGCGCGTGCGGTGTCGTCCGCGAGTTGTCGGCGCCGAGGTGCACCATCTCGTTCCAGACGAAGAAGGCCAGAGCGAGCTAAGGACCGGAAGTATCGGTGATAATGGCGGATGTCCAAGCCGCATCTCGACGTTCGCCGATGCTGGGGCGGCAGCCGTTTTCCCCAACCTCTCGCGGAGCTCAGACGGAGGTCACAACCGATGACGCGGATCGCACTCGTCCTGGGGCTCGTGTCGCTGGCCTCCACGGCGGCGCTGGCGCAGCCGGCCGCGGACGGCGGCAACTGGCCGCACTTCCGCGGCCCCACCATGAACGCCGTCGTCGCCGACAACCCGAACCTGCCCGAAACGTGGAGCCGGACCGAGAACGTCGAGTGGATGACCGAGATCCCGGGCCTCGGCTGGTCGAGCCCCGTGGTCTGGGGCAACCGGGTCTTTCTGACGACGGTGACGGCCATCGGGGACTTCGAGCTCCCCAAGCCCGGACTCTACGCGCCGCGCGGACGCCCGGAACCGCCGGCGATCGACCACGAGTGGCAGGTCTACTGCCTCGACCTGGAAACGGGGAGCATCCTGTGGCAGCAGTCGGTCGCGACCGGGCTTCCGTCCTTCCCGCGGCACATGAAGAGCACCTACGCATCCGAGACCCCGGCAACGGACGGCGAGCACGTCTACGTCCGCTTCGGCGACCTCGGCGTGTACGCCTTCGACATGGACGGCCGTGAGGTGTGGCGCGTCCTGATTCCCTACAAGCCCACCCGGTCCGAGTGGGGCTCGGCCTCCTCCCCCGTCGTGTACGGCGACATGCTGCTCATCGTGTACGACAACGAGGAGGAATCGTGGATCGCCGCGCTCGACAAGCGGACGGGCGAAGAGATCTGGCGCACCCCCCGCGACGAGGGATCGACCTGGGCCACGCCCTTCGTCTGGGAGAACGACCTGCGCACCGAGATCGTCACCTCGGGCGTGAACCGCATCCGCTCCTATGACCTCGACGGCAACCTGCTGTGGGAGATGGACGGGCGGATGTCGTGGGCCGCGATCCCGACGCCGTTCGCAGCCCACGGCCGGGTCTACGTCAACTCCGGCTACTTCGGCGACGATCACCGGCCGGCGTACGCCATCCAGCCGGGCGCCACCGGGGACATCTCGCTCGCCGACGGTCAATCATCCAACGACTACGTCGCGTGGTACCAGCCGCGGGCGGGCAACTACAACACGTCGCCGCTGATCTACGGCGACATCTACTACAGCCTGCTCGACCGTGGGTTCTTCGAAGCCTACGACGCGCTGACCGGCGAGCCGGTCTACCCACGGCGACGGATCCAGCTGGGGGCCAGCTTCACGTCGTCGCCGTGGGCCTACAACGGGAAGATCTTCGCGTTGAGCGAGCAGGGCGACACCTACGTGATACGGGCGGGTCGGGAGTACGAGGTCCTCGGCGTCAACCCCCTCGACGAGATGGCGATGGCGTCGCCAGCCATCGTCGGCGACCGGCTGCTGATTCGCACCGCCTCCAAGCTCTACAGCATCCGGAAGCAGTGAGGCGGGCGAACCGCGGAACCGAACCGCGTGGCGATGCCGCGCGGACTACCGCGCGCCGCCCCCCTCGAGCTCGTCGACGATGACCTGAATGCTGTTGCCGAGCCCGGCGGGCTGCGGCGTTCGGTAGCCGTCGTACCCGGCCGGCATCGTCCACGCGTTGGCGATCTGCTCCACGGACTGGCCGGCCTCGTGGCCGGTTCGCACCGCGGCCAGGAAGTCCCGGTTGAAGGCGGCGTACTCGTGCAGGTCCGCCCAGGTCATCTGCGTGCTGTGGCCGGTGATAATCGTGTCGACGTCGCGGATCGTGTCGTGCGCCTTCTGCAGCGAGTTCGCGATATCGACGCCGCTCCCACCGTTGTTCGCGTCGAGGAAGGGGAGGTTCTTGCCCGGGAAGATGTCGCCGGAATGGAGCGTCCGCAGCGCCGGGAAGACGATCCAGGCGTCGCCGCCGGTGTGCCCGCGCCCGAAGTGGTAGAGATCGACCTGGTCGGCGCCGCTACCAAGCGACATCCGCTCCGAGAACGTCATGGTCGGCAACCCGCGACCCATCGAATCGGCAAAGACGTTCGCCGGCGGCTCCGTCCGACCGCTGTAGGCCCGCATCACGGCCATGTTCGCTTTCGTCACCTCATGGGTCACGATATCGACGTTGGCGGGAAACGCGACGTTGCCGCTCACGTGGTCGTGATGGCTGTGCGTGTTGATGAGCGTGGTCACCGGGTTGCTCGTCAGCTCACCGATCGCCTCCAGAATCGACGGTCCCCAGCCGGGGTTCTTGCTGTCGACGACAACGACGCCGTCGGTCGTGACGAAGACGGCCGTGTTCCCGCCGCCTCCTTGCCCCCGCAGGACATACAGGTTGTCTTCGAGCTGATCGACCTCGATGACCATCGGCGCGTCCTGCGCGGCCACGGCCACGAGCGAGAGCGCGCCGACACCCATGACGATGGCCAGAACAATGCTGCGTTTCATCGTGCGCCTCCCCTTGGTCGTGTTGGATCGCGGCTGAGGGCTCATCCTAGCAGAGCACTTCCGGCGCCGTGGGTACGTCGGATCGCGACAGTCTCAATGGTTCCGATTCCCAATTGCATGGCGTCAGGCCTCACTTCGAGGCGAATCTGGTGGCGACGTACTTCTGGGCATCCACCGCGGCGAGCCGCACCGTCCCGGGGCCGGTGCGGACGTAGAGATCGCCGTCTGTAGCCTTCTCCAGGCCCTTCCAGCGTAGGTACACCGGCTCGCGACTCCGCTGGCAGCTCACGAGGCAGACGGTCTTGCCGTCGACGATCTGCGTCTTGGGATCGATGCAGGTGCCGGCGAGGTCGCCGAGGCCGTTACGCACGGCCTGGGTCAGGTGGCGCATGAACTTGTCGTCGTTCTCCAGGCGGTCGTGGTCGATGCCAAGCACCTTACGGTCGTCGTCGACGCCGATCAGGAGGTCACCGCCCTCGGTGTTGAGGAACGCGGCGATGGTCTTCAGCGCCGCGTGGGTCACGTGCCTGTCGTCCTTCCGGTCCTCCTTCAGGTTCCAGCGCAGGCTCGACTTGAACTCCAGCGTCTTCGACTCCTGGAGCTTGAGCAACTCCTCCGCTCGCCGGTGCCTCCGGATGTAGTCGTCGAAGAGGTAGTTCTTGAGCGCCCGGCCGAAGTCGGGGTCATCGGTGATGCGCTTGTAGAGGCCGAAGTTGGTCTCGACGATCTCCTGGATCTTGTCCTCGACCTTGGGGTCGAATGTCAGCCGCACGTTCTCGCGCGTGTTCACCCGGGCGCTGGCGTCGAGGCCGGCGTCGCCGTCGAGGGCCGCGCGGATCTGCTCCAGCGTGACGCGGTGCTCGGGGCCCAGGTTCAGGCCGAAGCGCTCGTTCAGCGCCTCGATGATCCGCGAGAGCGCTTCCAGTTCCTCGCCGGGGCCTCCGCCGCGCGGCTTGGTCCCGGCAGGGTCGAGCGGCTGGGCCTGCCGGTCCAGCGCGATACGGCCGCGGCTCGTCCGCTGGATGCGGAACGACTCCATGTCGATGTTCTGCTGGACTTCGCGAGGCAGCTCCTCACGGTCGGCTGGCAGCAGGAGCCGGAGGTGTCGAGCGAAAACGTAGAGCTTCTCGAGGTCCAGGTCGGCGAAGGTCACCACCTGGGAGAGAAAGGCGTACAGGCGGATGTAGTCGACGAGCTGGCCGCGGAAGTCGCTCGTCTCGTCGGGAGCAAGCTCGGCGAAGCGCTGGCGCGCCGGTTCCAACGCCGCGTAGAGCCTGTCCTGGGTCGCCTTGGTGTCGAAGCACACCCGCGCGAACGTCTCGATGTCGTCGGCCCGGAACACGCCGAAGTCGAGCAGTCTGTCCTGGACCTCGTAGACAAGGTTGGGGTCGGTTTCCTCCGAGAGCAGGGTGGTCTCGTAGTAGGGCTCGAAGGCCTTCCGAATCTCCTCGGCCTCGTTGGCGAAGTCGAGCACCGTCGTCCCGGTCTTGCCTGGGTGGGTGCGGTTCAGGCGGGACAGCGTCTGGACGGCGTTCACGCCGCCGAGCTTCTTGTCCACGTACATCGTGTGAAGCAGCGGCTGGTCGAAGCCGGTCTGGAACTTGTTGGCGACGACCAGGAAGCGGTACTCGGGCTTCTCGAACTCGGCGGCCGTCTGCCGCTCGCCGATGACGTGGTCTTGCCAGGCCGAGTTCATGCCGGACTCGGTATAGGACTCGCCACCGTCGTTGACGGTTCCGGAGAAGGCGACGAGCGCCTTCCACGGGTGACCCTTCTCCGCCAGGTAGCGATCCAGGGCGAGCTTCGTGCGGACCGCGTGCAGGCGCGAGCGCGTCACGATCATCGCCTTGGCCCGCCCGTCGATCGCGCCCCCGACCTGCGCCGCGAAGTGCTCCACGCAGATGGTGATCTTCTCGCGGATGGCGTGCTGGTGCAGCTCGACGAACGACTTGAGCAGATACTCCGCCTGGCTCTTGTCGTAGCGCGGGTCGTCCTCGATCTTCTTCAGCAGGCGCCAGTAGGCCTTGTAGGTCGCGTAGTTCGCGAGCACGTCGAGGATGAACCCTTCCTCGATCGCCTGACGCATGCTGTAGCGGTGGAACGGCTCGAACTTGCCGTCCGGCCGTTTCCGGCCGAACAGCTCCAGGGTCTTGGGCTTCGGGGTCGCGGTGAAGGCGAACGTCGAGAGGTTCGGCAGCCGCCCGCGGCTGCGGATCTCGTCGAGGACCCGGTCGTCGAGCTCCTCCTCCGGAGTCTGGTCGCCCGCTTCCTCCCGCTCGGCTTCTTCCAGGCTCTCGACCTTGAGCACCGCCTTGAGGCTCTTCGTGCTCTCGCCCGACTGCGACGAATGCGCCTCGTCCACGATCACGGCGAAGCGCTGGCCAGGGAGCTGGCCGATCTGCTCGGCGATGACGGGGAACTTCTGCAACGTGGTGACGATGATCGTCCGTCCCGCTTCGAGGGCCTCGCGGAGCTGGCGCGAGGTCTGGTCGATGTTCTCCACCACGCCGAGGGTCTGCTCGAACTGCCGGATGGTGCGCTGGAGCTGGCGGTCGAGCACGCGCCGGTCGGTCACCACGATGACCGAGTCGAAGACGCGCCGATCGTCGGCATCGTGCAGCACCGAGAGCCGGTGGGCGAGCCAGGCGATGGTGAAGCTCTTGCCGCTGCCGGCCGAATGCTGGATCAGGTAGCGCTCGCCGGGGCCATGGTCCCGCGCGTGGCCCACGAGCCGGCGCACGCAGTCGAGCTGCTGGTAGCGCGGGAAGATCAGAAAGTGCGCGCCGGTCTTGCGGCCGCGATCGTCCTCCGCCTCGACCTCGTGTATGAACTGGCGGACGAGGTCGAGGACGCTGTCCCGCGCCCAGATCCGCTCCCACAGGTAGTCGGTCGGGCAGCCCGCCCGGGTGGGCGGGACGGGTGGATTCCCCGCGCCGCCGAAGCGCCCCTGGTTGAACGGCAGGAAGCGGGTCTTGCGCCCGGCGAGTTCGGTCGTCACGAACACCAGCTCCGGGTCCACCGCGAAGTGGGCGAGGCAGCGCCCGTAGGCGAAGAGCGGCTCGCGCGGGTCGCGGTCCTCCCGGTACTGCCGGATCGCGTCCTCCACGTCCTGCCCGTTGAGCGGGTTCTTGAGCTCCGCCGTGAAGATGGGGATGCCGTTCAGGAAGAGCGCAAGGTCGAGGCTCTGGTCGCCCTGCTCGCTGAAACGGAGCTGGCGCACGACCGCGAAGAGGTTCGCCGCGTGCAAGCGCTGCAGCTCCTCGTTCAGCCCGCTCGCCGGCCGGAAGTACGCCAACCGGAACTTGCAGCCCGAGTCCTTGACGCCGTTGCGCAGCACGTCGAGCGCGCCCCGCCTGGCGATCTCGCGCGACAGCCGGCCGAGAAAGCGCGGCTTCACCTCGGTTCCGTGGTGCTGCTTGAGCTGCTCCCACACCTTCGGCTGGGTGGCCAAGAGGAAGTCGAGGACGTCGGTTGGGATCAGGCAGAGCCCGCGGTCGTAGTCCTCCGGCTGACGCCGGTGGTAGCCGCCAGGCGCGGGCTCGTCGCCGTATGCCGGCGGCGACTCGCGCACCGCCGCTACGTCGCCCGGGCATGCGTCGGGGCCGTGGCGCAGCAGCGCGCATTCGATGGCGGCCTCGAAGGCGCGCTCGGATACCTCGGGGCTCATGCTTGCCTCTCCGCTTCGAGGAGGAGCCTTTGCCGCGGCGTCATAGTTCGATGTCACAGCGTGTCATAGCTCGATGTCACAGCGTGTCACAGCTCTGCCCCCGATCTCACGAGGCCGTCGGCCAGCCGGTAATACCGTGTCGGGTCCGTCGGCGCGGTACCCGCTTCGGCCAACAGTCCCTTCTCCACAAGCGCCCTCAGGTCCCGCTGGAGCGTCCGCCGGTTCGTTCCGGAGCAGAGCTCCCCGTAGTCGTGAATCGTGAGGCGCCCATGCTCGATCACGTGGCCCAGCGCGACGGCCTGCCGATCGGACAACGCGTGCTGCCGCACCAGGGCGTCCCGGCGGATCGTCCGCTCGCCACGCGCCTTTACCTCGTCGAGCTGCGTGGCCAACCCTGCCGTGAAGAACTCGAGCCACCCCGTGAGATCCATGTCCTGCTCGCGCACCCCTTGGATCGCCCGGTAGAACGCGGCCCGGTCCCGGTCGTAGTATTCGCTGATGGTGAAGAGGCGCTTGAAGTCGTACCCGGCCTTGTACAAGCAGAGGGTAGAAAGCAGGCGCGAGGCTCGGCCGTTGCCGTCCAGGAAGGGGTGGATGTGGACCAACTGGAACTGGGCGATTCCGCTGATCAGCACGGGATGGACATCCCGTTCCTGGTTCAGCCAATCGGTCAGCTCGCGCATCAGGATCGGTACGTCGTACGCCGTCGGCGGCGTGTACACGACAGCTCCGGTGCCCGAGTTCACCACGTAGTTCTGGATCCGCCGGTATTCTCCTGGCGCGGCAGACCCGCCGCGGACGCCCTCGACTAGGCACTTGTGGATCTCCCGGACCAGCCCTTCGGTGATCGGCTCACCGCCGCCAAGCCACGTGGAGACGAACTCGAATGCGTCCCGGTAGTTCAGGAGCTCGCGGACGTCGTCCGGGTCCGCCTCGGGCACCGCCTCGCCGGCAAGGAGCAGCCGGGATTCCTCCAATGTGAGCTTCGTTCCCTCGATGTGAGTTGTATGGTGCGCCTCGAGGACGAGCGCCCGCGCACCCATCCGGCGGATCCACTCCTCGGAGAGTGTCGCCGCTTCCAGAAACCCCCGCGCGCGCTCGGTCCGCGTGAGATCGGCCGTGATCGCGTGGGTGACCGTGAAGCTCGGCTCCAAGCTCATAGGGGCACTGCCTCCCGCACGTCGATCTTGCCGGTGACCGCCGTGGAGATCAGGGCGGTGCGGAACTCCTTGAGGCGGTCGACGGCCTCGCGGACCTTCGCCTGCAGCGAATTGAGAGCCTCGAGTTGTTCCTCTACTGCTCTCATGATCCGCCGCTGTTCTTCGGGCGGCGGAATCACCAAGGGAATCTCACGCACATGGCCGCATTCCAGGTGGGGGTGGAGTGCACCGGTCTGTGACCGCTTCAGAGCAATCTGACCGTAGGTCGACTGGAGAAGCAGAGAGAAATAGGCTCCCTCTCCTAGTTCTGGCTTGAACCTCAGGATGATCAAGGCGTGACAGTTCGTTCCTTCGAAAGCGGCAGGGACAACGCAGTTTTGTCCTATGTCTCCCGTCTGAACGACTAAGACATCACCTTCTCGTAGAACCGACTTCCGATGTTGTTCACTCCAATGCTTCGTGACGAAGTAGTGCTTGCGATCGAATTCTATTTGCCCATTCTTGATGTGAAGTGACTGAAGATACGGAACTCCGTCTTCGACGAGGATATCGCGCGTGGGCCCCACATACCCGTTCGTGATCTTGTTCACGGCCATCGCAATTCGACGAACTTCCCAATCTGCCGGGAGTTGGCCCAGCCACTCGACGCCGGAGTCCTTCATGGGGACGTTCGGGTCGAGGCCCCGGGTGACGGCGCGGGTGATGAGGCCGGTACGTTTCTCCTGAAGCAGCTCGATCAGCCGCTCCTTCCTCGCCACCAGCGCATCGATCCTCGCCGTCTCGCGGTCGAGGAAGTCAGCGATCGCGCGTTGTTCGTCAACCCCAGGATACGGAATCGGGAAGCAGGCGAGACTGCTCGCGTTGATGGCCGGGTAGCTGACTCCGACGGAGTTCGCGACTACGCGCTCCACGAAGTGCGGCGCTCGCAGAGCGTACGAGGCGAATGAGCTGTCGAGTCGCCGAGCACGGAGGACTGCGAATCCGGTGGAGACGATCAGGTTGGATTCCGACGCTTCAATCGCTGCGATCGCCCGCAGATAGGTTCGCACCGTTGAAACGATGACGTCGCCGCGGCGGACAACCCGTCTAGCGCGCGACGGGGCCTTCTCGAAGATGATGGTATCTGTCCCGGTGATGCCACTGATAGCGTCAACACTGCTTATGTCAACGTAGTTCATCTCGAGATTAGGATCTGTAGCCTCCGGCAGTGCCTCGTCGTTCAGCGTCGCGAGAAATTTCAGCCGTTCGACCTCCCAGTGCGCCGGGATGTTGCCGAGCCACTCGACGCCGGAGTCCCTGTACTCGCGGTACGGCCGGAATCCTCGTGGCTGAACCTCCTCGACCCAATCGGTCCTACCAGCCACGGTCTTCGCCTCCCGAACTATCTTGGTAGCCGGCGAGGTTCAGACGGAGTTGGCGGATCGAGGCGGGGACGTCCCGGATCTTCCCGCGGGGAGTCATCCCGTCAACGCCTCCAGCACCGGCACGACGAGCGACTTGGCGCGGCAGACCTCGGCCGCGCGCAGGATCTCGCCGACAGTAGCCCGGCGGTCGTGCAGGGCGTCGCGCAGCGCCTCCAGTGCGACGTCCTTGCCGACGAGGCGGCGGAAGCGGAAGCAGTCCACGACGGTGCGGGCCGGGCTCGTGATGCGGGCGGGAACACCCTCGAAGGCCACGTCCCCGACCCCGTAGCACAGCGAGGCTCCGGAGAAGCGGACCACCCTGACCGGTAGCTCGGGAAGGCGCGGCGTGCGCGCCTTGTGCGGGATGGCGATCCAGACCTTCGCCGGAAGCTGGGTGCCGATGTCGTGTACGCGCAGCGCGGTAAGCAGACAGAGTACGGCGCCCGGTACGCGGGCGCACACCGCGGCTCGGGTGTAATTCTCGGTGAGTTCGACGTCGGTGCGGCGATAGAGACCGCGCGCGACCCGCTCGACGGATCCGTCATCCACCAGCTGGCGCAGCGCCCGCGAATCGATCCCCAGATCGGCGGCGTCGCGCGAGCGGAAGAAGGTCTTCACGCCGAGGTTCCGCAGGACGGAGGCGCTCAGCGGGGAATACTGCATCGAAATGTCGGCAGACACAGTTAGTTGTATGCGTCTTGTACCAAGCACGCTCCGAGCGTAGCCCGATGCGCGAGGTTGGACCAAATTGCCGGCAACTGTTTGCGATTGCCAGCATTCAAGGACATCACGCCATGCCCGGTTGGCTCAAGCGCCTTCCCGATCGGAAAAGGGATCACGGTGTTGTCGTTCCTATCGATGTGGTCCGTTCTGCGGGTTTCACGGGACGCAGCGCGAAGAACCCCGTCTATTCGCCGTCACTTCGGCCCTTCGATGTTCGCGATGCCGCGCCGCTGAGGAATTCCGCGAGCCGCGGCGCGAGCGCCTCCAGATCCGAGGTTTCGCACTCCCATACGATCATGACGCTCCATCCGAGTTCACCGAGATCGCTTGTGTTCGCGCGGTCACGAACTACGTTCTTCTCGAACTTGTCCTCCCAGAACGACGTACGTGTCCTGGGTGTCGTCGTCCGCCGGCACCCTTCGTGCCGGTGCCAGAAACAGCCGTGGACGAAGATCGCCTGCTTGCGCCCGGGGAAACAGATGTCCGGCGTTCCGGGAAGGCTGCGCTTGTGAAGTCGGAAGCGGTAGCCGAGCCGGTGAACGAGCTTCCTTACCGCAAGTTCCGGCGCAGTGTCCGCCGACCCGATGCGCGCCATGTTCGCGCTGCGCTCTGGCGACGGCGGGCGTTCGGGATCTTTGGGGCCGGACATGCGTCACGCGGCAGCCTTCATGGCCGCCGCCCCGAGCGCGTCGGCGAATGCCACCGGGACCGCGTTCCCGATCCATCGCGCGATGGAGTTCCTCGACCCGGAGAATTCGTAGTCGTCCGAGAAGGTCTGGAGCGCCGCCGCTTCCCGAAGACTGATGGCCCGGTGCTGCTCCGGATGCCCGAACCGTCCGTTGGACAGGCTGTTGCACCGGCTGGTCAGAGTGGGCGCCACTCGGTCCCACCACATCCGCCCGTAGACGTCGCTGAACCCGGTTCCCTCCGGCCGATGGCAATCCAGCACCAACTTGGGTCGCCAGTCCCGCCGACTTCCACCGTCGAGCGCCGTTGCCTTGATCCGTTCCAGGTTCAAAGGAGACAATTTGGCGGCGCAGTGGTTGAAAATGTCCGGGTGCGCTTCTCCGGCGTCTATGGCGGGAAGACGCGCGATCGCGCTGCGCACGGTGCCGTGGCGCGTGCCAGTGTCGGGGACGAACGGCTCCGGCAGGCGTACCGGCGCGTCCAGTATGGCCAGAAGCACGCGGCGCCGGCGGTGCTGCGGAACGCCGAAGTCTCGTGCGTTGAGAACGCGATGGTCGCAATCGTAGCCGCTGTCGCGCAGTGTCCTTACGAAGCGCCTGAAGGAACTGAACCCGGGAACCGCGGCGATGCCGGGAACGTTCTCCATCAGCACCGCCCGCGGGCGCAGAGCAACCACCAGGCGTCCGAACTCTCTGAGCAGCGTGGCGTCCGAACGTCCGCGAATGCCGTGCCAGCCGCGTTGCTTGCTGAACGGCTGGCAAGGGGCGCATCCCGCAAGGAGCAACTCGCGACTCGGGATCCCGCAAACAAGGGCGCGCACGTCGTCGTCCGTCACGTCGCGCAGGTCGGCCTGCACGAACTGGGATCCGGGATTGTTACGCTGGTACGTCGGACCGACCGCACCGTCGACGTCGATGCCAGCGACCACGTCCCAGCCGGAGCGAACGAGTCCGTTCGTCAGTCCTCCGGCGCCACAGAAAAGATCGATCGCCTTCACGATTATCCGGTTCCGTCAGGTCGTGTTCGTGTTCGGGATGTCGTCCAGCCACGCGTCGACATCGAAAGCCGGCGCCCCGGGCCGCCCGGTCACCCGGAGATACGCCCACACCACCAGCTCGCGGAACGGACTGTCGGTGGATGCGGCCCGCACGAATCCCGCATCGTTCCGCCCCACGTCGTTCCATTCGACGAGGTCCAGTCGCTTCAGGTTGGCCGCCATCGACGGTACGTGACCCGCGAACCGCGGGATGGGAAGAAGGCCGTCGGCAATGCCATCGGTCAGGATCGATTTCAACCTGTTCCTTTGGCTGTTCGACAGCGGGGCACCGGCTGTTACGTCAACGTTGCCCAGTCGCGTGATCGGTTCGCAGCGGGCGACCAGGATTCGCTCGGCCCTGGGCTCGTTGCCGCCATGCGGAAAGAGGTCGCATGAAGGCGTCAGGACCACGCGAAACGCTTCGGCGTTCGTCCACGCGGAGTCGCTCCGTCTGAGCAAGTCCGCGGACAGGAGATGTCGGCCCAGAGCGGGCACGACGAACCGTTCCCACGCCTTGAGCTCCCCTCCGCCGGAGGCTTCCGCGTCCATCCTCGCCGCGACCAGCCGGCGAACAGCGCGAGGAAGCACGACGTCATCCTGGCCGTCCGCGGTCGTCCCGATCTGCTCGCGCAGCAGAGGCACGGAATCTCGCAGCGCCTCCCGGATTCTCTCGTCGAACTCCCGGTGCACGTCACGAATCACCCGAGTCAGAGGAGCGAACTGCTCCAGGCGATGCACCACTTCTTCATCGGCGTTCGCGCCCTTGACAATGGTTGTCACCAAGGGATGCTCAAAGTGCTGCTGAGCCTGAAATCCAGAATAGACGACCACTGGACAGAACCATTGGCTGCGAATCAGTTCGAACAAGCGGTTCCCCTCTGCGGGTTCCGTCACGTCACCCTCAACGAGATCCAGTACCACGGCATCGGGTCTAAAGCTTGCAAGAGTCTCGGGGACACTCTCGAAGCCCTGGTCCCTTACCTCCCAGTCACCGGCCGCTTCGTTGATCGTTGCTCGGAGGCTTTGCCGGACAGCTGCGTCGTCGTCAACGATGAGCACCCTCATGAGCGTCGCTGCCGTTCCCGGCCGGAGCCACTGTCGCGGACTGTCGGAAGATCGAAATCGAACGTTGCTCCCCCTAGCCTGCCCGGTACCGTCGTGCGTATCCTGCCGCCGTGGCCGTCCACAATTTCCGATGCCACCGTGAGCCCCATCCCTACGCCGTCCGGTTTGCGCGTGACGCCCGGCCAGAACACGCGATCCCGATCTGCGACATCAATGCCCGGCCCGGAGTCATCAACGGAGATCGTGACGCGCCCTCGTGAGGGCTGCGGCATGACTCGGAAGCCGAGCCGACGGTCTCCGTCGGAACGCCGCAGCCAGTACACGGCGTTGGAAACCAGGTTGAGGACGATTGCGTCCAACTCGGCTGGATCGATCTGCACCTGCGTACGAGTTCCCGGCGCGTCGACCGTTACCCGACCGGAGTTGATTTCCGCTTCCTGTATGGCAACGCAACGATTGATTGACTCCTCGACCACCGACGACCGGCGGCCGGAGCGGTAGCCTCGATTGGCTAAGGGAGCGAAGCGGTCGGCGAGAGCCTCCAGCGCCCTCACCGATTCTGTCGCCATATCCACGGCCCGTACGGTGACCTCGTCACGAACGCGATCGGCCAGTGTTCCCGCCTTCCGGAGCCCGCGGCCGATTACCGCCGAGCGGTTGCGTATCTCATGGATGACCATCTGCGCAATCGTGCCGATGACCGCGAGACGGTTGTAGTATCCGAAGCGCCTCTCTATGGCGGTGCGGTTCCGTTTCAGCTGGTCTCCAAACCTCTGCGCGGCCCGGACGGCATCGTCGGCGTTGCCGCCCCGGTCACGAATCTCCTCCAACTTCTCGATTAGATCGTCCGCACTCAAATTCGCGAACAGATCCGTCGCGTGACCAACGTCCTTGATGCGGTCGCTGTCACGCTCGACCTCTAAGAGTTCCACGATCCTGTGGACACGTTCGCGGAACGCGACGGAGGCTGAGTTCGAGACCAAGTCCTCCCGATCGCTGGTGTCCAGGATCCGCGGATTACCTTGCTTGGTGATCCGGGCAGAGCCGACGATCTGATTCGTGCTCAATCGCGTTCCGACGCGGCTCACTCGCCGCAGATCCAGGTCGAGCCAGTCCCGAGCCGCGTCGGATTTCGGCAGCACCAGAACATCATCACGGTAGAGCGAGATGCCTTGCTGCGACTTGATGGCGGCGCGGACATAGCGCCGGTTTTCGCTGAAATGCTCGGCGATGTCACGAGTGTCATCCTGGGTCAAATCCCAGGCACGGATCTCGAATTGAAACGGCCCGCACTCGGGCCCGGTCGCGTCCTCAGCGGTCGCTCCTCGAATCGGATCCCATTCTTCGCGGACGTCGTGGTCGCGTTCGTTTCCCCCTCGAATCGGGCAATACTGGTACAGGGCTGCGATGTTTCCATGCTCGTCCACATCGCCTTCTATCGCGTACTTCGGCCTGGATATAAACGGCGGAGCGGTAATTTGCCGGATGTCGGAGGCTCCCTGTCCGTCCTCGACCTCCACGCGCAAAGAAAAGTCGTCTGTGTTCGCGAAGGGAGATACGAGCCTGGCCAGGTGCCTCCCCAATTCGTCGATTCTCCCGTCGTCCCAGTTGCTTCGAAGCCCGCCGACACTGACGCGCGTACCGTGCTCGACCTCGAATGCGGCGGCCGGCAGTTCGGACACTCTGAATCCGGCGTCGGCCAAGTCGTCAGTCTTCAGCAAATCGTCCCAGTTCACCGCGAAATGCAGAACCGGCCCGCCCTCGGTTTTGGTGACGATGTCCACGTTGCGTCCGAGGCGGGCTGCCGCAAGCCGTCCCAGCCCCTTCTCGCCGGTCGCCGATCGCGCGAGCGAACCCATTCGCGAAATGGGCCGCTCGCTCCTGAACGGCGTCGCAATGACGCACCAGACATCCCGGATCGTCACATAGTCCATGCCGTGGCCGTCGTCGTCGACCTCGATGCGCGACGTTCGCCCGTCTTCGGAGTCGTTCCGTATTCGGACCTCCACGCTGCTCGCGAGCGCATCGTAGGAGTTCTTCACAAGTTCCATCACGGCCACGATGTCGTTGGTGACCAGATCCCGGCCCAATGCGGCCACTGCCCGAGCGTGAAAGCGGAACGCGACCGGTGTCAGTCCCGGCGCGCGATCACGGGATGGTGCGCGGGATTCGTCTGCAGAGGGCACGTGTATCTCATTCACGAGACGCCGACCGTTTCGCAGCGGTCGCCCGCGTTTGCACAAAGGACGAGTCCGGCCTGAATTACGAGCCGTTCAGAAACGCGTTCGGGCGAGGTTGGAGCGGACCGAGGCGCCCATCGAGAGTATCGACGGATCTGGCATCCTGACGGCACCCAGAACCCGCGCCGCGGTGGACGGGTGGAGATATTCACCCTGGGGCTTCGCTTACCGAGGGTCTGCCGGTGAGGACGCTGCCTCAAAATGTCGGCAGGTGCGCCTGCGTGTCTGCGCTTTGGACCAAGCACGCTCCGAGCCTAACCCGACGGGGAGGGTTGGATCAAATTGCCGGCAGATGAGGACGGTTGCCGACAATCAAAAGCATCAGTCCGTGTAAGTGTTTCATTTCAATGATCATCGTTCGGCTTACGGCCGCGGACGGACACCCCGACGTTCTTGAGTGGACATGTCGTCACGACAGAACCGCTTCGACGTAGGGTTCGAGGACCGTGCGCGCCCGGCAGACGCTGGCGGCGCGCATGATTTCGTCCACCGTGGCGACCCGCTGGCGCAGGGCGTCCCGGAGCGCCTCGAGCGCGGTGGCGAGACCGAACTTGTTGCGGTATCGGAAGCAGTCGACGACGGTGCGGGCCGGCGACGTGATCGAGACCGGCACGCCGAGCATCGGGCGGCGAACGACGCCGTAGGTGAGCATCGCCTTCGAGAACCGGACGACCCGAACCTGCGCCGGCGTTCGAGCGGGCCGGCGGGCCTTGCGATCGATGGCGATCCAGACCTCGTGCGGGGATTCGGTTCCGATCTCGTGAACGCGGAGCGCCGTCATCAGGCAGATGACCGCGTGCGGCACGGCAGCAGCTACCATGGCGACGGTCTCCAGTTCCGTCGGCTTGATCTCGGCCAGCCGATACAGGCCCCCGCCGAGGTCCTCCACGACGCCCGCGGCAACGAGTCGGCGGAGTTGGCGGAGTTGGCGGTACGAGACGCCGAGCGAGTCGACGTCTCGTGGCCGGAAGAAGGCTCCAATTCCGGCCGTCTGCAGCGCGGCCGCACTGAACTCCACCATGAACGGAACGTAATGGATGCCGGCACATAAACACGAGTGCCAACATTTTGTTCAAAGGCTTCGGGCTGGTCCCCGAGCGTGGGGATGATCACGCCGGTTCGTACCGCTCGACCGCGATCTCGCTCGCCCGGGCGCGCATGCGCGCGGCGTCATGCCAGGCCTGCATCCGGAGCAGCATGTCCATGCTCACGTCGAAGGCCTTCTCGATGCGAAGCGCCATCTCCGGGGAAAGAGCGGCGTTGCCGTTCAGTAGCGCGGAGAGCGTGCTCCTCCGGACCCCGAGAATTGCGGCGGCCCTGGTGATGTTGAGACCCAGTTCCTCAATGACCTCGGCGCGGATGAAGTCACCCGGATGAGAGGGTGTCATGTTCACCGGGATGCCGTTGGCAGTCATTAGTGGTAGTCCTCCAAGTGCAAGCGTTCGATGCAGCCGTCTACTTCCTCGAAGGTGATTCGCCAGTTGCCTGAGACAGACACGCTCCATTCGCCCCGTCGGTCCCCGGAGAGCCGATGCACTCGCCAACCGCTCGGCGCGTTGGCGATCAAGTCGTCGATGTCCTCCACCAGGAGCAAGACCGTCAAGATCCTGCGCACCCGGCCTGCCAGTTCCGGCGGCAGAAACCGGGGAGTAATACCGATCACTTCGCGGAGCAACACAACGTCCGTCCGGCCGTCGCCTGTAGGTCCCAGAGGTCATCAGCCCGCCACCTCTCGGAGCATGGCCATGATCTCCTTTTCCACCTGCTGGATGTCGGCCTCGATCTCCTCCAGCGGGCGGGGCGGGCGGTACTCGTAGAAGTACCGGTTGAAGTTGATCTCGTAGCCCACCAGCCCGACCTTGCCGTCCTGCGGATCGCGGCGGTTTGCGTCGATCCAGGCATCCGGGACGTGGGGCTTCACCTCGCGCTCGAAGAACGACTCGACGTCCTCCCGGAGGGGCACGTTCTCGGTGTCGCGGAGCTCAGGGTCGGGTTCGGGGCGGTCTTCCCGGTCGCGGCAGATCTGCGCTTCGTCGTTGCGCTCGGACAGGGCGGAGAGGATGACCTTCCGGACGGGCGCGGCCAGCTTGAGCTCTTCTCTTCGAGCAGCCTGCGCAAGCTCGCCCTCGAAGAGCGCCCGGTCCAGGAAAGACTCGTCCGGCAAACTCCCGAGCAGGGCCCGGATCGCGGCCTGCTGCTTGCGGCCCGCCGCCTCGTCCTTGGCCCCGGCGGCGCCCTTCTTGCGCGACACGGCGAGGTTGGCGAAGGCGCGCTGGTCGTCGAGGCGCGCGATCCGCTCGGGGCTGGCCTGGAAGTCGAGCCTGAGCGGGCGTTCGACCGTGATCTTGCGGAAGCCGAAGTGCGTGGTCGGGTAGACGCGGCTGACGACGACCTCGCGCTCCTCCCCGTCCTGGACGACCTTGCGGGTCGCGCCGTCCTCGAAGTCGGCCAGCAGCCGCAGGATGTCCTGCTTCCGGTCGAACGGCACCTCGCGGCGCTTGGCGCCCAGGCTCTTGCGCAGCAGGGTCCAGAACGACGTGGCGTCGATGAGCTGAACCTTGCCGCGGCGCTCGGGCCGTTTCCGGTTCGTGAGCACCCAGACGTAGGTGGCGATGCCCGTGTTGTAGAAGAGCTGCTCGGGCAGTGCGATCAGCGCTTCCAGCAGGTCGTTCTCGAGAATCCAGCGGCGAATCTCACTCTCGCCGCTGCCGGCGTCGCCGGTGAAGAGCGGCGACCCGTTCATGATGATCGCGACCCGTGAGCCACCCTGGGCCGGCTCCTTGACGTGCGCGAGCATGTGCTGCAGGAACAGGAGCTGCCCGTCGCTGATCCGCGGCAGGCCCGGCCCGAAGCGCCCGGCGGCGCCCCGGTCGTGCTCGTTCTGCACGGCGTCCTGATCGCGCTTCCAGTCCTTGCCGTAGGGCGGATTGGCGATCATGTAGTCGAAGGCGGTGCCGGCGTGCCGGTCGTTCGAGAGGGTGCTGCCGAAGAGCACCCTCTTGGCGTCGCGGCCGTCCTCGGACTTCATGAAGAGGTCGGACTTGCAGATGGCGAAGGTCTCGGGGTTCACCTCCTGGCCGAATAGGTGGACGTCGGCGTCGCGGTTCACGGCATCGCCGAGGCGTCCGCCCTCGCGTATCTCGCCGTCGGTGATGTGCTCCCTGGCAATGGTGAGCATGCCGCCCGAGCCACAGCACGGGTCGTAGACGCTGAGCACGACGCCCTTCGTGCGCAGCCGTCTCCGGTCGCCGGCCAGCAGCAGGTCGACCATGAGATGGACGACGTCGCGCGGCGTGAAGTGCTCGCCGGGGTTCTCGTTCAGCGCCTCGTTGAACTTCCGGATGAGCTCCTCGAAGAGGGTGCCCATCGCGGCGTTGTCGACCGCGTCGGGGTGGAGGTTCACCTTCGGATCGCCGAACCGCTGCACGACCTGGAAGAGGAGACCCGCCTCGTCGAGCTTGGAGATGGTGTTGTCGAAGTCGAACTTCTCCAGCACCTCGCGCATGTTGGAGCTGAACCCTGCAATGTAGTTGCGCAGGTTCTGCGCGATGTGGGGCGCGTCGGCGAGCAGCTTCTCGAAGTCGTAGCGCGACGTGTTGTAGAAGGCGAACCCGGAGGCGCGCTCGAGCTGCCCCCCGAGGTTGTCGAGCTTGCCCTTGAACCGGGCCTGGACCGCCAGCACCTTCTGCTTCCTGGGAGCCAGCACGCAGTCGAGCCGGCGCAGCACGGTGAGCGGCAGGATCACGTCCTGGTACTTACTGCGCTTGAATGTGTCGCGGATCAGGTCCGCCACGCCCCAGATGAAGCTGACGATCTCGCTGTGGTTCATCCGTGGAACCTCTCGTCAGGGCACAAATCGTCCCACTCCGATTCCTGTATAACCGCTTCGCGTACAAGCACGGCTCTGGCACCTTGCCGACCGTCATGTCTCCTGGTCGGAATACTTGCTGTACTGGGCCTACGACAACTGAACCGCGGGGGCGATCTACACCGTCGGCGGACTGCTACTGCGCGCCGTCCCCCTCGAGCTCGTCGACGATGACTCGAATGGCGCCTCCGAGCTGGGCGGGCTGCGGCGTTCGGTAGCCGACGTACCCGGCCGGCATCGTCCACGCGCCGGCGATCTGATCCACGGTCTGGCCGGCCTCATGGCCCGCTCGCACTACCGCCAGGAAGTCACGGTTGAAGGCGGCGTACTCGTGCAGGTCCGCCCACGTCATCTGAGTGCTGTGGCCGGTGATGATGGTGTCGACGTCGCGGATCGTGTCGTGCGCCTTCTGCAGCGAGTTCGCGATGTCGACGCCGCTCCCACCGTTGTTCGCGTCGAGGAAGGGGAGGTTCTTGCCCGGGAAGATGTCGCCGGAATGGAGCGTCCGCAGCGCCGGGAAGACGATCCAGGCGTCGCCGCCGGTGTGCCCGCGCCCGAAGTGGTAGAGATCGACCTGGTCGGCGCCGCTACCGAGCGACATCCGATCCGAGAACGTCATCGTCGGTAACCCGCGACCCATCGAATCGGCAAAGACGTTCGCCGGCGGCTCCGTCCGACCGCTGTAGGCCCGCATCACGGCCATATTCGCTTTCGTCACCTCATGGGTGACGATATCGACGTTGGCAGGAAACGCGACGTTGCCGCTCACGTGATCGTGATGGCTGTGCGTGTTGATGAGCGTCGTCACCGGGTTGCTCGTACGCTCACCGATCGCCTCCAGAATCGACGGTCCCCAGCCGGGGTTCTTGCTGTCGACGACAACGACGCCGTCGGTCGTGACGAAGACGGCCGTGTTCCCGCCGCCTCCTTGCCCCCGCAGGACATACAGGTTGTCTTCGAGCTGATCGACCTCGATGACCATCGGCTCGTCCTGCGCGGCCACGGCCACGAGCGAGAGCGCGCCGATACCCATGACGATGGCCAGAACAATGCTGCGTTTCATCGCGTGCCTCCCCTTGGTCGTGTTGGATCGCGGCTGAGGGCTCATCCTAGCGCAAAGCACACGCGTCGTCGGATCAGGCTCGGATCCACCCGTAGCGAGTGTGGTCCGGCTCGATGTTCAGCGCCATGTAGGTCTCGCGCAGCTTCGACATATTGTCCGCCGTGAACTGCCCGAACTCGAACAGCGTCTTCAGCTCGTCCGACATCCGCGATTCGTAGTCCTCCGGCACCGCGTTGTAGGCGGCGGTGTCCGTCGACGTGATGCCGTAGATCCGGGCGGAGTTCAGGCCGAGGATCTTCCGCTTGGCCGTCTCCGTCAGCTCCGGGTAGCCGTACTGCTGCCGCAGCTCCTCGGGGATCTGGAATCGCCAGAGCGCCTCGATCTGCCACTGCGGCGACCCGTACCAGACCGAGTCCGACCCAAAGACGATCCGATCCTCGCCCATGAAGCGCATGAGCTGGCCCATCAGGTGCGCCGCAACCGTCGGGAACGTGACCACGCACGACGCCCAAGTGGTACCGATCTCCGCGTAGCAGTTCGGCAGATCACCGACGAGCTGCGCGTACTCCGTCGTCCACGCGATGTCGGGCACGCCGCCCCGCGTCCGGCCCAGCCGGATGGCCTCCAGGGTGTCCCGGTAGAAGAAGCTCGGCTGGATGCAGGCGTGGTAGCTGATGAAGTTGAGCCCCGGCCAGTCGCGCGCCGCCTTCGGCAGGTCGCCCGGGTGCCCGCGCTCCGGATCGGGCGGTCCGGGCGCGAGGCCCTTGTGGACGCAGATGTTGTTGAACCCCGGTTTCGTGGCCCGCAGCCGCTCGTAGTTCTTCTGAATCAGTTCGAAGGTCGGATAGGCGACGTCCTCGTCGTCGTGCCGCCACTGCTGCATGAGGCTGTTCGGATCCGTGTCGACCTTCGCCGCGTTCGAGATGTTGTAGCCCTTCCAGGAGTCCGGCTCGTTCTCGTCGGTCTGCTGCTGGATGTAGTCAAGGTTGCCGCGGCCGACGTACAGCAGCCCGTGGCCGAGCATCCGCGTCGAGCCCGAGATCTCGTTGACGAAGTTCCGCGCCGCGGCGGTCTGCGCCGCCGTCAGGATCTCGGCGTCGAGGGCCTCCTGCACGTTGCGGGGCGGCCGCGGCTGCTCGCCGATCGGCACGAGCGACGCGGTGACATTGCTGAGCAGGCCGATCGTGACTTGGCTGTCGAGGTACACGTCCTTGATGAACTGCGTGATGTGGGCAAAGCGCGGATCGAGCGGCAAACCGACCAGCTCCGGGTTCCAGACGCTCCAGGTGCTGCCGAGTTCGTCAAGCTGCTCCTCGGGGTTGTTGGGATGGGCCGTGAAGCTGGGGGCCGACGACGGCCCCTGCGCCACCGCCCGCAGCGCCAGCGGGGACGGCCGGCTGCCGCGCACAATGTGAAGCTGGTCGTCGAAAACGAACAGGTCGCGCGGAACACTCGCCTGCGCGTACGCGGCCGGCTCGAACATTTCGATCGGGCTCACATTGAACACGCGCCCGAACACCTCGTTCATGGCAAGCAGCGCGGCCGCCATGCCGCCGGAGCCAGCCAGAAATTCCCGGCGCGACACGCCGAGCTTCCGGCTGGCCGAATCGCTCAGCTCGTTGAGGCGTGCCTCTACCCGCTTCTGCTGCTCCGTCTGGGGAATCGGCATGTACTCGCCGTTCGACACCATGCGCGTGGGGATCGGCGAGCGCAACGGCTCGGCGGTGTCCGCGCGGGCGCACTCGGCGACTTGCTCCTCGTCAAGCAGCCCGTGGTCGTCATCCCAGATGCGGCCGACTTCGTCCCACGTCTCGCGTGCCATGGTGATCCCTCCTGCATTCGCGTCTACCCGCTTACCATAGAGGCGCCGGAGCATCAATGCCAGATCGCCAGTTTAGACGCTGGCGTCCTCTGCGTCCGCTGCCGCGGCCCGATCCGGCCGAGCGGCGGGTCGTGGACGGCTGGGTGCGCATCGTGCCCGGCGTGCTCGCGGCACACGTGCTTCTGCTGGTGACGCGACGCCCAGAGAATGAACCCGGCCGAACGGCGGCGGCGTTTGACCGGGGCCGACCGCCCCGGGTCCGCGGGTCGGCCGACGTACAATTCCCACTACGAGATGCCCGTGCGCGAGCTTTGGCGTTCCGGGGCGCAACCTCCGCGGCGGCGGCCCCTGCGCGGGTCGACGCCGCCGTGCCTGCGGCGGCTGGTGGCGGTCCTGGGAGCCCGTGGCAGGAGCCCCGCTGCATGCGCGGCGTTTCGCTACGGCCTGCTGGCCGTTCCGGCTGCAGTCTGCGCCCTGGCCCTGCTGCACGCGAGCGACGATCTGACGCTGGCCGCGAAAGCCCGACTCTTCGAGGTCGACCTCGCCGAGCGGTTCCTGGCCGCGGACGGCCAGGTGCGGGTGCGGCGACGGCTGCCCACGGCCGATCACCCGCACGTCACCTACAACATGTCCGATACGGCATACATGACCGGTTTGCACGGTGCGGCCCAGACATGGCGCTACCTCGCCACCGGCGAGCCGGAGGCGGCCGCGCGGGCGCGGGCGGCCGGCACGGCCCTCCGCCATCTGGTGGCGGTGACGGGACGTCCCGGGCTCTTGGCGCGGGCGTCGGCGCCCGTCGACGAGCCGTGGCTCGACGACGGGATCTGGCGGGTGAGCGCGGACGGCGGCCGCCGCTGGCGCGGCAACGTCAGCTCCGATCAGGTCGGCGCCATGATGTTCGGCCTGTACGTGTATGGAACCCGTATCGCCGACGCCGCCGAGCGGAGGGCGCTCGGCGCCACGGCCGCCGACGTGGTCGACGCGGTCGTCGGCAACGGCCTGCGGATCATCGGCTACGACGACCGGCCGACCCGGTGGGGGCGCTACGACCCGACCTACGTCGCCGGCGAGGAGCCTATGAACGCGCTGCTGATGCTGCAGATGGTGAAGGTGGCCGAGGCCCTGACCGGCCTGCCGCGGTTCGGCCGAGTGTACGAGCGGCTGCTCGCCATGGGGTACGCCCGCATCGGCGAGGGGGCGAGACTCGATCGACCGCCGCGCGAGGCGAACCACTCGGACGACGTGCTGATTGCCCTCGCCCTTTACCCGCTGCTGGAGCTCGAGCAGGATTCCACCGTCCGCGGGCACTACGAGCGGGCGGCGGAGCGCTGGTTCCACGGCGGCACCCACCCGGGCATCGACGTCGAGGCGAATCCCCTGGCTACGTTTCTCCACCGGCACTGGACCGGCGACGGGTCGTACGACGCGGCGGCGCTCGACACGCTGCGCGGGGTGCCGCTCGACATGAAGTGGAACCCCGACACCATCGCGGCCTACTCGCGCCGCTTCGGGTTCTCGTTCACGCCGGACCCGGTCCTCCCCCGGGAGGGCGACGGGCCTTTGCCGATCGCGCAGCGCGGCAGAACCTGGAGCTTTCTCGTCCACAACCCGTATCGCCGGGGTGGCGACCGGCTCGCGGCCGCGCCCGTCGAGACGAACGGCCTCGACTACCTGCTCAGCTACTGGTTCGGCCGGGCGCACGGCGTGATTCGGCCGACCGACTGAGAGCCCGGACGCCGGCAGGGAACAGTCCGGGTCCGTGCCGGCCCCGCAAGGCGGGGCACTAGCAGCCCGTGGCGAAACCCACGCTACATTCGAGCGGCGATGCATCCTGCCTGAACGGCGTTGCTCCTCGGTCGCATATGGCCAATATGCTCGCTCGTCGCGCCTTGTCAGGCAGGCGCCTCACCGCTCTCGGTGTCACGCGGGTTTCGCCACGGGCTGCTAGGTCTTCTCGTCCTTCGCCGGCGGCGAGCCGACCTTGTCGGCTGACTGCGCCGTGTCGGCGTCGCTCGGGACCGAAGGAGGGGCCGACGCGACGTGTGCCTGATGCATCATCGGGCGCCTTCGTCTGGCGAGCGCCCGGTCCAGCGGAACAGTAGGCGGGGAGATGGCGGTCGATTCACGGACGGACCAGAGTGCCGCACGGCGTCCGCGACGTGACCGAAAGGACGGCGCAGACCCGCTTCGCTTCTCGAACGCGCCGCTCTCCTGGACGTTGCGCTGGAAGTTGCCGGGGTCAAGGCGCGTGCTCCAGACCGCTTCGTAGACCCGGCGAAGCTGGGCGATCGTGAACTCCGGTGGGCAGAACTTCGCCGCGAGGGCCGTGTGCTCCAGCTTGGACCGCGTCCGCTCGACGGCGTCCCTGACGATGCGTTCGTGATCGAACGCCAGGCGAGCGTTCCCAACCTCGATCTCTTCCACCGGCATCAGGATGGCGGATGCCGCATCCCCGCCGGCGCGCAGACCCGGCAGATCGGCGCAGATTGCCCAGTAGGCGACGGTGACCACCCGCATGCGCGGATCCCGGTCCGGGTCGCCGTAGCTTCCGAGCTGCTCCAGGTGCCACGAGCCATCGCGCAGGCCGGTTTCCTCGGCCAGCTCCCGGGCCGCGGCCTGATCCAGGTTCTCGTCCGGTTTGACGAAGCCGCCCGGTAGCGCGAGGGCGGCCTTGAACGGCTCCTCGCCACGCGCGATCAGCAACACGTGCAGCGCGTCGTCCCGGATGGTGAACACGGCCACGTCCACGGTGACGGCAAACGGAGGAAAGCGGCGGGGATCGTAGCCGGAGGACGCGCTGGAGGCCACGCAAGGAAATATATATTGTCCTGTTGACAAAAACAAGTACCGGAACGTATTATTGTCCTATGAACAATAACACGATGGAGGTGCCATGACCGTCTCGCAGCTTGAAACCGTTGCCATTGGCTTGCCGATCACCCGCCTGGGCGTGTCCTTCTTCCCCGTCTACCTGGCGGCCAACGACCCGCCGCCAATCGCCACGGGCGAAGCCTCGGGCCTTATCGTCGACGAGCTCGACGAGGCGTCGGTGCAGACGCTGCGGGTGCGCAACCCCGGCGACAAGCCGGTGCTCGTGGTCGAGGGCGAGCACTTCATCGGCGGCAAGCAGAACCGCGCCCTCAACGCCACCGTCCTGGTGCCGGCCAAGGCCGAGCTGGAGATTCCCGTGTCCTGTCTCGAGCAGGGTCGCTGGGGCCGCCGCCAGGCCTACCGGCGCGGCGAGGCGTACGCGCCGAACCGGGTCCGCGCCGCGCAACATGCGGGCGTATCCAGGTCCATGGAACGGCGAGGCTCCCGCGAAGGCGACCAGTCGGCGGTCTGGCGCGAGGTCGACCGGATGCTGCACCACGCCTCGGTGGAATCGCCCACCGCCGACGCGGCCGAGATGCACCGACAGACGTACCGTCGCGACCCGTCTCGTGCCGACGCGGTCGAGAAGCTCGCCGCAAGCGGGCCGCTTCCCGGCCAGTGCGGCATCGTCGTTACCCACGGACGCTGGGTGCAGGGGATGGACCTGTTCGGCGCACCCCATCTGCTCGCCGTTCACTGGCCCGCGCTCATTCGCTCGTACCTGCTCGAGTCACCCGTCGTGCACGGTCGACCATCCGCCACGCGCGTGCTGGAGCTTGCCCGACGCTTCGCTTCGGCACCGGGACCGGAGGCGCCCGGCGTGGGACTCGGCGTCGAGCGCCGCCTGGTCGACAAGCGACTCATCGGCCAAGCGCTCACCCTCGACGGAGCGGTCGTGCACGCGGCGTTCTTCACGGGAGACCCGGTACCGGAGGCGTAGGTCAGCCTTGTTCCCATTCGGCGGGGCAACTGCTACATTCCAGGCAAGACCAAAGGGGGTAAGAATGGCCATCCCCAACATGGCGACGCTTCGTGACGTCTATCCTCCTCCGGCCGCACGGGCCGGACTCAAGGTACTGGACCACCTGGACGTTCACTGCCGCACTTTCATCGCCCTGTCTCCCTTCTACGTCATCAGCTCGGCCCGTGCCGACGGCCGGGCCGACGCTTCTCCACGGGGCGATCCGCCAGGATCCCTGGCGCACGTACTGGACGACAAGACGCTGCTGTTGCCCGACCGACCAGGCAACCGTCAGGTGGACACGTTGATGAACCTGGTGGAATGTCCCCATGTCGGCCTCGTGTTCTTCGTGCCGGGCTTGACGGAAACGCTTCGGGTCAACGGGCACGCGGAGATCTCCACCGATCCGGAACTGCTGAAACCCCTGGCCATCAAGGGCACGCTCCCCCTTTCCGTCCTCAAGGTGACGGTGGAAGAGGCGTTTCTTCATTGCGCCAAGGCCCTGATTCGAGCCCGGCTGTGGGAGCCGGACGCGCGAGTCGA
The DNA here is from genome assembly GCA_965262555.1 of Vicinamibacterales bacterium. Lineage (GTDB taxonomy): Bacteria > Acidobacteriota > Vicinamibacteria > Vicinamibacterales > UBA8438 > VXRJ01. Next base: position 42,879 of record OZ253543.1, on the reverse strand, counting down.
ACGCTCCCGCTACCCGACCTATGGCCAGGTGCTGGCGGACCAGATCACCGGGGCTGAGGCTGCCGCGATCGACGCCGGCGAGGCGGAGAGCGCCCGCACCGAACTCTTCTGACGCATCGATACCGCGCACGAGGCTGCCACGGAAGCTGTCGGGGCGGCTTACCATAGAGGCGCCGGAACATCGATGCCCGATCGTCCCTTCCGACGCCGGCGCCCTCTGCGTCCGCTGCCGCGGCCCGATCCGGCCGAGCGTCGGGTAGTGGACGGCTGGGTGCGCATCGTGCCCGGCGTGGTCGCGGCACACGTGCTTCTGCTGGTGACACTGTGGGCCCGCCCAGGGCATCTCGCGATCTGGCTCTGGTACGCGGGGCCGATCGTCCTGGCGCTGACCACCGCCATCCTGCTCGTCGCCTCGCTCCGCTCCGCCTACCGCTGGAAGCATGGCGCCAACGTCTGGCAACTGTTCGCCTACGTCAGCCTGTTCGCGGTCATCTTCACGTTGCCGGTGTACGACCCCTACCCGTCGTCGTACGACGACCGACCGAGCCGCATGGCGTTCCGCCTGCCACTCGACGAACCATTGACCGTGGCCTGGGGCGGTGCGACCTCCGACGTCAACTACCATGTGTTTCTCCCCGATCAGCGCTGGGCGTACGACCTGGTGGTCACGCGGCAGGGACGCACCTTCGCGACCGACGGCGTCGCCCTCGACGACTACCACGCCTATGGACTGCCGGTGTACGCGCCCGCGGCGGGGGTCGTCTTCGCGTCGCACGACGGCGAGCCGGAGGTGGCGATAGGCGCCCGGCGCTGGGGACTGGCCGGCCCCGGCAACCACGTCGGCATCGAAGTCGCGCCGGGCGAGCACCTCTTCATCGGGCACCTGCAGCCCGGGTCGGTCGCCGTGTCTGCCGGAGAGCGCGTCACCGCCGGACAGTTGCTTGGGCGCGTCGGTAACTCCGGCAACAGCAGCGAGCCGCACGTCCACCTGCACCTGCAGGACTCGACGCGCCCCTACTTCGGAGAAGGCGTCCCGTTCCACTTCCACGGCTACCGCCACGAGGGCCGTGTCGTCGCGCGCGGCATGCCGGAAGGCGGCCGGCGCGGCGGCCTGTACCGCGGTGCGCGCATCGTCCACGTGCCGGAGGAACCGGCAGCGGCCGGCGGGAGCCAGTGAGGGCCCCACATAGCGAGCGCCGCCTGGAATGTGCGGCACTTTGACAATAAGGCGATGACCCTTTCGTCTGCGTACCTCGAACGGCGGTTCGGCCTCGTCGCCACGGCGCGCAACTGGAACACCCTGGAGAAGATCGTTGCCAGGCTCTGATGGCTGGCAGGATTCCTTCAGGTCGGTCTTCAGCGCCTTTCAGGAGCAGCTTCGAATAGCCGTCAAAAAAGTTTCTCCGAGGTCGTCCGCCTTCCGGGCGCCAACGCCCTTGACGGCCAGAAGCGCGTCGAGGGAGGTGGGGCGTAGTCGTGCCATCTCCCGAAGGGTTGCATCGTGAAAAATGACGTATGGCGGCACGCCCCGCGCCCGCGCGATCTCGAGGCGCACGGCACGCAAACGATCAAAGAGGTCACGATCGACGCCCTCCCACGATTCGGCCTCGGCGCGCGACCGTGCTCGTGTTGCTGCCTTCCGGGGAGGACGCTGTCGCGCGAGCTTCAGGTCTGAGCACCGCGTCTCGTCCTTCAGACATGCGAGACCGGCGGATGTGAGCGCCAGCACGGGATATTCGCTTCCAGCTTGTCGCAGCAAACCCAGCCCGGTGAGTTGCTCGATGTAGCCGCGGACCTCGGTAACCGACGCGTCAGGCAGCAGACCAAAGGTGCTCAGCCGTTCGTGGCCTCTGGCGACAACCTGCTCGGAGGTGTGCCCTCGCAGGATGTTCGCGACGTGCGTCGCCCCGAATCGCTGCTCGACTCGGGCGACGCACGACAGGATCTTGCGGGCGAGCGCGGTTGGGTCGGCGACGGTCTCGAGCTCGTCGAGGCAGTAGTCACAGGCCGCGCACCCGTTCTGGTCACCGGTCCCGTCAGCCGGATACTCGTCCCCGAAGTACTCGGCGAGATGCCGATGACGACACCCCACCCCGGTCGCGTAGCGCTCCATCTGCCGCAGGAGCGTGTCGTTGGCAGGGGAGAACTCGGAGCTCCGCTCGAGCATCAGACGCCACTTCATGAAATCGGCCGCCGAGGAGATCAGCACGCATTCGGCCTCGAGCCCGTCTCGGCCTGCGCGTCCAGACTCCTGCTGGTAGTGTTCGAGTGAGCGCGGAGCGCCGGCGTGGACGACGAACCGGACGTTCGATCGGTCGATGCCCATACCAAAGGCGACGGTGGCCACGATGACGTCGACGCGTTCGTTCAGAAACTCGTCCTGGTTGCGGCGACGGTCCTCGTCCGATAGTCCCGCGTGATACGGCAGGGCTCGTGTGCCAAGCCCCGTCAGCCACTCGGCCAACGTGTCCACCTCTCGTCGCGATACGCAGTAGATGATTCCTGGCTCGTGACGATGGCGCTCGAGCACGCCGAGCAGTTGTTGCTTCAGCGCCGCCCTGGGCAGCACTCGATACAGGAGATTTGGTCGGTCGAACGAGCCGACGAACTCCAGTGGATCGTTCAGAGCAAGCGCGGAGGCGATATCGTGCCGGACCCGCGAGGTGGCGGTTGCCGTATAGGCGTGCAGGCTGACGCCGGGTAGACGTTGGCGCAGGCGTCCGAGCTGACGATACTCTGGTCTGAAGTCGTGTCCCCATTGGCTGACGCAGTGGGCCTCGTCGACCGCCACAAAGCTGATCTGACAGGACGAGAGCAGCGCAAAAAACGCGTCGCCGCCTTCGCCGACGAGCCGTTCCGGTGACACATACAGAAGGCGGTAGCGTCCCTCGCGGAGTCCTGTGACGACGGTCGCTTTTTCATCGGCCGCCAGTGAGCTGTTGTAAAGCCCGGCCGGCACGCCGTTGCCGACGAGGGTGTCGACCTGGTCCTTCATCAACGAGATCAGAGGAGAGACGACGAGAGCGAGTCCCGGGCGGACGAGCGCCGGTGCCTGGAAACAGAGTGACTTGCCGCCACCGGTCGGCAGCACGACAAGAGAATCGCGGTCCGCAAGTACCGCGTCCATCGCTTCGAGCTGCAGCGGCCGGAAGGTCGTGTAGCCCCAGTACCGAGCGATCGCCTCGTGGAGCGCCGTCACCCGCGTCCGTCAGCCGATCGGTGGCCCCTGCGGGGCGTGGGGGTCATGTCGCTGTCGCTGCTTCCGTTACCAGCGGGCTCCAGCGCCGGCTGGCTCCGTCGTTGAGCGCGAGCGCGCGTTCGAGACCGACGAGCACGAGGTCTGGCAGCACGACGTCAAACACGTTCGCGCTCTCGAACAGACGCGAGAGCCCGCCCGTGCCGATCACGACGGCCGGCTCGCCCTCGAACATCTGCTCCCGGATCTCCTGCGTCAATCCTCTCACGACCGCCCGGTTCCCGAAGTAGAGTCCGGATTGGATGCTTTCGACCGTCGACCGGCCGACGAGGGCGGTTGCGGGAACGATCTCCACGGTCGGCAGGCGGGCCGTGTTCTTTTCTAGCGCCTCCATGGCGATCCGGGGCCCGGCCACGATGATGCCGCCGAGATAGTCACGCGGGGCCCGGATCACGTCGAAGGTCGTGGCGGTTCCGAAATCGATGATGATGAGATTGCGGTCGGGGTACAGGTGCATGGCCCCGATCGCATTGGCGATGCGGTCCGTGCCTACTTCAAGAGGATTCCGATAGCGAATCTGGAGCCCCGTCTTCATCCCCGCCTGCAGAATGAAGGGATCGACTGCGAAGTACTTCCGGCAGCAGCTCCGCAGCGAGTAGATCAAATCCGGGACCACGGAACACAACGCAATCCGATTGATCCGGGAGGGATCGCTGTCGTTCTCGCGAAGGACCCCGCGCAGGAAGAGTCCGAGCTCGTCCGACGAGAGGGAGGGGCGGGCCGTTGTCCGGAACCTGAGCGTCAGCTCCCCGTTATCGAACAGGCCTCCGAACACCTGACTGTTGCCGACATCAAGTGTGAGGATCATGGCCGGTCTCCAAGGGACACGTTGTCAATCAGCCGAACGTCGCCGAGGCGCACGGCTCCGAGCCGGCGGCCGTCGTGGTCTTGAACGTAGTCGACCGTGAAGCCCGACGCGCGCAGCTCGCGGGCGGCGGCCTCGGCGCTCGGGGCGGATGTCAGGGCGGCGTAAAACCCCGGGGCGCGGGCTCGGTCCTCCGGGGCGAGGCGACGATTCCGCGAGCTGACTGCGAGCCCGTCGGTCTCGCGGACCGTGGCACACGCGACGATCGTGGTGTCGACGAAAAACGCCTCGACCATGCCTCGTACAAGCGTCAGCTGTTGCCAATCCTTCTCACCGAAGTAGGCACGCTCGGCCGAAGCAATCTGGAGGAGCCTGAGCACGACGGTCAGCACGCCATTGAAGTGCCCAGGCCGGTGGGCCCCTTCCATGACCGTCGACAGGTCTGTCTCCGTGACCCGGTACCGGTAGCGGTCGGGGTAGAGGTCGACGTCGCGCGGAAGGAACACACAGTCCGCCCCTTCCGTCTGGAGCGTGGCGAGGTCGGCCTCGAGTGTTCGCGGATACTTCGCCAGATCGCTCGGATCGTCGAACTGCGTCGGGTTGACGAACAGACTGACAAGGGTCAGGTCGTTCTCGGTTCGGCTGCGCCGCACCAGCGACAGATGCCCCTCGTGTAGCGCACCCATCGTGGGAACGAATCCTAGCGTGCGTCCGCTGCGACTCTGCACGCGCCGCTCGTCGTGCCAGGCAGCAGGATCCTCGAAGCTCGTCACTGTTCGTAGCGCTCCTCCGGGCCCGGAAAGCGAACACTCTTCACCTCAGCGTCATACCGATCGAGGGCGTCGGTCAGTACACGTGCCCCGTCGACGTATCGCCGCACGAATCGTGGGGACGGGTTCGGGTCGACACCCCAGAGGTCTTGCAGCACGAGCACCTGCCCGTCAGTGTCCGCACCCGCCCCGATACCGATCGTGGGAAGCTGCAGCTCGGATGTGATGCGGGCGCCCAAGTCTGCCGGCACGCACTCGAGGACGATCGAGAAGCAGCCCAGATCTTGAAGGGCGTGCGCTTGACGGATGAGATGCGCCGCGTCGGCGTCGTCTCTGCCTTGCACCCGAAACCCGCCAAGCTGGTTGACCGATTGTGGCGTCAAACCGAGATGCCCCATCACTGGTACGCCGGAACTCACGATGTGGCGGATGACGTCTTCGTGACCGTCCACCCCTTCCACTTTCACCGCCTGGGCTCCGCTCGAGACAAGGGAGCCGACCGCCGACATCGCCGTCGGGATCCCTTTTCGACACGACAGAAATGGGAGATCGGCGATCAGAAATTTGCCGTCGTTGGATGTTGCGACCGCCCGAGTATGGAGGGCCATCAGCTGTACCGTGGCGGGAAGCGTCGTGGCGTGGCCGTGCACGACCATCGCCAGCGAGTCGCCGACCAGGATGGCATCAACCAGCGAACGTGCTACCAGGCGAGCCGACCATGCATCGTAGGCGGTGACGACCGAGATTTTCCGCCGTTCCGCCTTGAACCGGGCGAAGTCAAGAACGTTCTTCATAGACCTTCTTGAATGCGGCGTAGACCGCATGGTACGGGTCCCCTTCAAGCGCCCTGAGGTTGGCCGCGATCGTCTGGGCATCGCCGCGGGCGAGGGGACCGGTGAGGGCTGCGTCAGCGTCAGCCGCTAGATTCGCCGCCATCCGCGCCAGGTAGGGGTGGGCGGCCGATGTTGGAATCCCGAATCGACCTTCCAGCTCATCGAAGAGCTTCACCCACAGCATCGTCGAGAAGCTGCCAGCGCTCACACAGAGTGCATGGTAGTACGGCCGATCCGCCGCCGGAATCGTGAAAGACGGATTCGGCAGTCCGGGGAGGAGCGTCGAGAACGATGTGCCCTCCGCGTCCAGGACGAACGGAATCGCGCGGTATGCCGCGAGGTCATACAACGTCGGGCCGAAGGTCATCAACGGGTGCGCTCCTTCGGCGACCCGGGTGACGAGACGTCCGGAGCAGTGCACGAGCCGCTTCTCCCGCAGCAGCGGCCAGGCGTCGATAAACCCGACGATCTCGTCGTCAGGAATCAGGACCAGAATTGTCTGGCAGGGCGCGAGGGCTTCCGGTGGGGAAGGCCCTGGTCCGCTCCTCGACCATACGGACACAGGAAGGCCGAGCAACGTGAAGTAATGCTGAAGGTGGCGGGCAACGCGGCCATTCCCCACGATACCGAATGGGGGGGCCGCTGACGTCGGTACCTGTCGCATCGATCAGGTCCTCTAGAATCGGCCGAGCAGACGACACACGCTGGTCACCGTCCTCGCGAATCGGTGCCAAACCCATACTAGTGCGAAACCGAATCAGTTCACAATGCGACGGCCGACGGTCGCGTCCGTTTTCCTCCATAACGGTCTTATCTCAAGCGCGGGCCGGACATCGCGCGGCTCTACGACGGAGTCTTCGCCACCGGCGGGTGCTGCGCCATGTGCTCCTGCATCTGTCGGGTGAGATGCGGCACCAGACCGATCATGCGCTGAAGCAGCATGAGTTGACCGCGGTGGTGCATCTCATGCTCCTTTGGCGACAGGAGCATCTCGAAACGCGTCTTGGTCGCAGGCTCCGCGCCGAGGGGCATCGCGACGGGTTCCGCAAGAAACTCATCCGACAGGCCCTCGAGGAACGACGCGAAAGCCTCTCCCTGTGATTTGAGGTAGGCGATCGTTTCTGCTTTGGTCCGCGGCTTGGCCTCTTCCGCGCTGAACTTCTGGAACAGCTCCAGGAAGTTCACGTCCTTGAGGTCGGTGACCTTGTTGCGCTGGATGTAGTCCTGAAACCCGGTGCTCACCGCGATGTGGACCAGGGTGGCGCCGATGCTGCGCGTGTCGGGACTCGCCTGGAATCCGTACTTGTCCCCCGGAATGTCCTCGGCGGTCTGAATGGTGTTGCCGCGAACCTGCCGAAAGCTTCGTGCCAAGTTCTTGCCTCCGTAGTGCGTCATTGCGATGTTTCCTCCGATTTCGACATCAGGCCGGGATTTCCATTTTGCCCGTCCCGGTCGGCACCGTTATACATTAAGCGCCCTTCCGTGTGGGCCGGATGTGTTCGTGGCCCATTCTTCAGGCTCCCGACACCGTCAGTACCTGATCCCGTGACATTCGTCGGACACCTCTCCCGTGTTGCGTGGAGTCAGAATCTCGGGCACGCGCCGCGATCGAAGTCAATCAAGTCCGCCAGGGCCACCGGCGTATCCGCGACGACCAGCGTCACGTTCCCATGCGTGCGCAGGCCTAGCATCTGGTGTCGCGTGTCGCCGGTAGCGAGCCCGAGGGGCTGCGTCCCGGACGCATCGACCCGGTGCCGGCTCCGGCGCAAGCCCAGATGCTCGACGACAAACCGGGCGAGTGCCTCGCCGTCGCACTTCCATTGGTCCACGTGGGCCGCGGTGAGCGCGACCCGATTGATGTCGCTCCGTTTGTCACAGACGATGAAGCGTGCCGCCTCGCGCGGCCCCGCGGGGATGGTTTGCACCGGCATGACGCAGTCGGCTTCGCAGCCGGGACACACCGCCGTCCTGGCGGGACGCGCCTGGACCAGGAGCCGGCGCGCCTTGAGGGCAGAGACGGCCTCGGCCGCACGTCGGTCTCGCTCACCCGCACCGCCGCGCCGTCTCGTGCCCCGACCCGGGCCACGAGGTCGAGCAGGGCCTCCCGCGGCGTCATCCCGCAGGTGCCGCCGCCTCGGCCGGCGCTTTTGGTTCGATCCCGGAGGCGTGCAGCATGGCGCGCAGGGTCAGGCCGAGGTCGTCGTAGGGCAGGGAGCAGGCATTGGGACGGGTGAGACGAATCGTCACGCGCTGTGGCGGCTGACTGATGTCCGTGATCACCGACGCCGCCAGCTCGACCTGGGTGACGCAGTAGAGGTGGAGCGCCGCCGCCGAGCCCAGCCGCGTGAGCAGGTCGTAGACCGCCGTGGGGTGGCCGACCGCGTCGGCTTCGAGCGTGAGGCGGTCTCTCCGGCGTCGTAGCCGTTCACCACGGCGGCTTCTTCCACGAACCGCCGCCCGTCGCGGCGCGTCATGTGGATCACCAGGGCGATGCCGTCCACCACGCCCCGACAGGTCACGTCCCACGGGAGATCGCCCCCGCCCTGCATCGCACAGCTCGCCAAGCGGGACAGGGTGCTCTCGGCGTTGCTGCACCCAGCAGTTGGATGACCGATGGCGGGTCGATTGACTGCCGCCACAAGGGCACCGGCTGGCCGACTTGCAAGTGTCGACTCCTCTCCATCGAGTCCAGCCTCCTTGAGTTCCTCGTGTGTGAAGGCCCATGGCGCGTTGCCGTGTAGAGAACCCATGATATGCTGTATTGAATACAGGATGCGCGCATGCCCGTTCGCCTGAACATCACCATCGACGAAGCTGTCCACGAGCGCCTCAAGCGGGATCTGCCGCCAAGGGGCATCAGCCGGTTCATCAACGACGCCATCCGGGCCCGGCTGCGGCCGTCGCGCGAGCAGCTCGATACGGCATATCGCGCCACGGCGCGCGAGAAGTGGCGCCGCGTGGAAGCCCGTGATTGGGCGGCTATCGAGGTCCAGGATTGGCCGGAATAAGCAGGTCCCCACGACGCGGCGACGTGTTCTGGGTCAACCTTGACCCGGTCATCGGCACGGAAATTCACAAGACCCGTCCAGCCGTGATCGTCTCGAACGACTCGTGCAACCGGTACGGAGCGCGCCTCGTTGTGCTGCCAATCACCAGCAACGTTGACTCGCTCTATCCTGGCGAGGCGCTGGTGGACGTGAAAGGCCGCCCGGGGCGTGCGCTGGGCGATCAGATTCGGTCGATCGACAAGCGCCGATTGAAGGCCAAGGTTGGTAGGTTGACCGCCGACGAGATGGCGCGCATTGAGGAGGCCCTCGCCATCACTCTCGGCTTGCCGTCCTAGCAGCCCGTGGTGAAACCCCCGCTACATTCGAGCGGCGATGCATCCCGCCTGCACGGCGTTGCTCCTCGGTCGCCTATGGCCGATAGGCTCCTTCGTCGCGCCTTGTCAGGCGGGCGCCTCACCACTCTCGGTGCTACGCGGGGTTTCACCACGGGCTGCTAGCGTAGGGTCCGAACGCATCCTTGGTCGCGACTGTCAAGGGCGGACCAAAACTAGACCAGAGTGGCGGAGGAAAATTAGACCATCCGGCCGCCCGGTGGCGTGTTTGAAGGTGGCTGTGCGGGTGGGCTGAAGCGGAGTCCGCGATCCCATGGAGCAGCGCCGTCAGCGCCGAAAGTGAATGAAAGATGCCAATTTTCGGTTTTTCACCAAACCGCGCGTCGATCGCCTGCGCGAGGTATTGACTGTCGCGCACGAACGTCGGAATGTTGTGCACTCGGCGATCGCCGACGGGGTTCCAGCCATGGCTACGGAAATCGTAGAGGATGATGTCGTAGCGATCCGTGAACAGCGACCAGAACGGATAGTACAGATCGGCCGCGAGGCCGTTGCCATGGCTGAGAACCAGACGTGGACCCGCGGCGTTGCCGTGCCGCCGGAGCATGATGAGCGCGCCGTCGGCCATGCGAACCTCCGCCGTGGCCCGCGGTGTGGGTGGATTCCAAAGATCCATGCCTGTTAAATGATCTGACGGCGACCTGGACCATTTACGAGGTCATCGTAACCTGTGCGGCGCAGCGTGCCAGCATCAGCATCGCGGCGGGCGGCGACGCGCGGGCGCGACGGTTGCGACAGTTGCCGTCAGGACCTCGAACCGGCTTTCGCTTCTGACGCCGCAGCCTTCGTGCGGATAGGTGTGCACGGTCTCAACGGACAGCGTGGCGTCATCCGCACGCCAGCCGATACGGGTCATCGGTTCTGCCGTCCTGTGTGGCGCTCCGTAGTGGAAGGCGAGCTGATCGGCGCACGAGAAGGGGCCGCGCAGCCGATCGGTCCCGTCGAGCTGGAACAGCGACAGACGGCAGTCATACCTCAGCGTGTCGATCGTCCGAGCGACCGACCACTCCGTACTGGCGTTCCGCTGCTCCAGCACGCGTGCATCGAGCTTGCCGGCCGCACAGGTCAGCAGCTCGGTCAACGCCGCATCTCCGAGCTCGACAAGCACCGCGTGACTCGTGCCCAACACGCAGAACGTCACTACGCGGTCTTGCCACGGAATGCGGCGTGAGCCGTATACCCGCAAGTGATCCAGACGCGCGCGCCCGTCAAGCAGAAAGTAGCGCAGCGTTGCCGCGCTCTGGATCACCGCCGCCGGTACCGCGCCCGTCACGATTGAAGGACCACCGAACCACCTGACTGGAGTGAACGTACCGTGAGACCGACGCCAGACGAGCCATCGCCGCCGTGCGACCGGTTGACCCTGGTCCGCTCGACGCGCAAGATCATAACCTGATGGACGACCCGCGCACAGCGCCGACGGACCACACCAGCGCCAAGACCCACGCCCTCCTGATCGCCGTCTTCACCATCGCCACGTGCGGGCTCATCTACGAACTGCTGGCCGGCACCATCGCCAGCTACCTCCTGGGCGACAGCGTGACGCAATTTTCGACGATTATCGGCGTCTATCTGTTCGCCATGGGGGTCGGATCGTTCCTGTCGCGCTACTTCCGGCGCGATCTGGTCGCGCGTTTCATCGAGATCGAGATCCTGGTGGGCGTGATCGGCGGCATCTCCTCGCCCGTACTGTTCTTCGCGTTCGGCGAGATCGACAGTTTCCGGGTGGTGCTCTACGGCTGGGTGATGGCAACCGGTGTGCTGGTCGGTCTGGAGATCCCGTTTCTGATCCGCATCCTGGAAGATCAGTTCCCACTGCATGATCTGGTGTCGAAAGTACTGTCGCTCGACTACCTCGGCGCGCTCGCGGCGTCACTGCTCTTTCCGTTCTGGCTCCTGCCGCGGGTCGGGTTGATGCGGTCGTCGTTCGTGTTCGGTGTGTTCAACGTACTGGTGGCGGTCTGGACCTGCCACCTCTTCCGCCGTCAGCACCGGCGGCCGTGGCTCACGGTTCAGGCCTACGCCGCGCTCGTCCTGCTGCTTGCTGGCGCCGTGTTCTCGGACGCGCTGATGGAACAGTCCGAGCGGCGACTGTACGCCGACCCGGTCATCCTGTCCCGCTCGTCCCCCTATCAGCGCATTGTCCTGACTCGGGCGAACCGCGACGTGCGTCTGTTCCTCAATGGCGACCTGCAGTTCTCATCGCTCGACGAGTACCGCTACCACGAGGCGCTCGTTCATCCGGGTCTGGCCGCGGTGGCGATGCCCCGCCGGGCGCTGGTGCTGGGCGGCGGTGACGGGATGGCGGTTCGCGAGATCCTCAGGGACGACCGTGTCGAGCGCATCACCCTGGTGGACCTCGACCCGTTGATGACAGAGATCTTCGGCGCGCATGACGCGTTTGCCGCGCTCAACGACCACGCGCTGCGCTCGCCGCGGGTCGAGGTGATCAACGCCGATGCGTTCGTCTGGCTCGAAGAGGACGCCGGCGGCTATGACTTCATCGTCGTCGACTTCCCCGACCCGTCGAACTACTCGCTCGGCAAGCTGTACACCACCACTTTCTATCGCCGGCTCGCGGCGCACTTGAACCGCGGCGGCATCGCGGCAATCCAGAGCACCTCGCCGTTGGTGTCACGGGAGGCGTTCTGGTGCATCGTAGAGACCGTGCGCGCGGCCGGCCTGCACGCCACGCCCTACCATGCGGCGATCCCGTCGTTTGGCGAATGGGGCTTCGTGGTCGCGTCCCGTGAACCGTTTCAGATTCCAGACCGTTTCCCCGCCGCGCTGCGATTCCTGACGCCGGCCATCGTCCGGTCGCTTTTCGAATTTCCGCCCGACATGGACGTGGTGCCGGTCGAGGTGAATCAGCTCAACAACCAGATCCTGGTGCAGTACCACACGGACGGATGGGACCACTACACGCGATAAGACACGGGTTGACCCGTCGGGACCTCCTGCGGGTCGCCCCCGCCGCGGCGGGGGCGGTGGCGTTCGGCTGTCTGCCTCGCACGGCGCCGCCGGCCGGTGGGGCACACGACACCGGCCGCATCAGCGGCGCGATCGTCGGCGCCTCGCACCAGACCGGCCACCGCCTGCGGGGCGGCGCCTTCCCCGAACCGCGACAGACCCGCGAGATGCCGGTGGTCATCGTGGGCGCCGGCATTGCCGGTCTGTCGGCGGGCTGGAAGCTTGCCAAGAGCGGCTTTCACGACTTTACGCTGCTGGAGCTGGAACCGGAGGCGGGGGGCAATGCGCGGTGGGGACAGAATCAGGTCTCCGCCTACCCATGGGGAGCCCACTATCTGCCGGTGCCCGGCGCCGCGGCGACCGCGGTTCGCGAGCTGTTGGACGAAATGGGTCTGGTGCAGGCCTACGCACCGGACGGCGAACCGATCTATGACCCGCGGCATCTCTGCCACGCCCCGCAGGAACGGCTGTTCATCGATGGCGGCTGGCGTGAGGAAATTTCGGCGCAGAACCTGCTGGACCCGGACGGCACCGGCAACGTCCCGGAACTCAACGCATTCGAGGCCGAGATCCGGCGATATCGCACCTATCGCGACGCGCGCGGCCGCCCGGCGTTCGCCCTGCCGCGCGCCGCGAGCACCAGCGATGCGGAGATCGTCGCACTCGACCAGCTTTCGATGCGCGAGTACTTCGACCGGGCCGGATGGTCCTCGGCGCGGTTGCGCTGGTATGTCGACTACTGTTGCCGCGATGACTACGGCTGCACGCTCGAGACCACCTCGGCCTGGGCCGGCTGGCACTACTTCTGTTCGCGCCCCGAAAACGGCCAGTACCTGACGTGGCCAGAGGGTAACGGCCGCATCGTTCGCCATTTCATGGAGCGCCTGGCGCCGCATGTCAGCACCGGCATGCTGGTCCACCGCCTGCGTCGCACCGCCGGCGCGGGACGCGATACGTCGCTGGATGGCGGCGTCGATGTAGACGTGGTCGACACCGGCAACGACACCGCGCTGCGGTATCGGGCGCGTCACGTCATCTACGCTCTGCCCCGTTTCACCGCGCGGCACATTATCGCGGACTACCCGCTCCCCGACGAAGGGTCTGCCGCGTTCACCTACTGTCCATGGATGGTGGCGAATCTCACCGTCGACCGCCTGCCCGCGGGCGCCGCCTGGGACAACGTGCTCTACGACAGTCCGTCACTGGGCTACGTGGTCGCGACCCACCAGAATCTGCAGATCGCACCGGGACCGAGCGTGCTGACCTATTACCTGCCGCTGACCCCTCCGAACCCGGAGGTCGCGCGCGCCTGGATGATCGAGCGAAGCTGGAGCGACTGGGTCTCGCTGATCTTCGCCGACCTCACGCAGGCCCATCCCGACATCGAGTCCTTCGTGTCGCACATCGACGTCATGCTCTGGGGACACGCGATGATCCGGCCCGTGCCAGGCTTTCTGTGGGGTGACGCCCGCCGCCTGGCCGCCGAGCGCCACGGCGCCATCCGCTTCGCCCACTCCGACATGAGCGGCCTCTCGCTCTTCGAGGAGGCCCAGTATCACGGCGTGCGGGCGGCCGAGGCGGTCATGCGGGACCTGGACCACCCACACCGCAGTTCGCTGCCGCCCGAGACAAGCGCGTAACTGCCACTTCCGGCCTATGCCGCCGCGATCCCCATCTTCTTCTTCAGCGCGGCCAGAGACTCGGCTCCGGCGCTACTCGAGGGAGCAGCCAGCGCCTTGTCGATGTCTTCGTCGATGTTGCCACCGACATCGGCGAGCTGGTCGTAGGCCTCGGCGAGCGACTCCTCCTCCTCGACCTTCTGCTTCATCTTCTCCAGCATCGCCACGGTGCCGCCCGCGTCGGCGCCCGCCAACTGCTGGTTGATCTTGCGCATTGACGACGCGGTGCGCGCCCGGGCCTTCAGGGTGACCGCTTCGTTCTCGTATTTGCCGATCTGCCGCTTGAGATCCTCGACCTTGGCCTGCAACTGGTCGGCCATCTGCTGCTGCGACTTGTGATCGGTAGTCAGGCTGGCGGCCTGCTGCAGCGATTCGTCCTTCTTCTCCAGCGCCGACGTAGCGAGCCGCTCGGCATCGCCCGCATCCATCTCGCCCCCCTCCATCCGTTTGAGCAGCATCATCGCCTTGCGCTCGTAGTCGGCCGCCCGCTTCTTGTGGTCTGCTCCCTCCTTCTTCAGACGGATGGCCAACGACTTCACCTGGGCGAGACTGACCATCGCCGCCTGGAGATTCTGCTTGAGATCGCGGATGCCCTGTTCGGTCATCTTGATCGGATCTTCCAGACCGTCCAGCGCGGCGTGGGCGTTCGATTCGGCGACCTTGAACATCCTGCGAAAGATACTGGCCATGACTGTGTCTCCTTCCAACGACGAGGTCTATTTCTTCAGGTAGGTAAGCAGTTCGGCGCCGTACTCCGCCAGCGCCAGAGACAGGGACCGGATCGAGCCCTCGAGCTCGTTGAGGTCAAGATGGGCAATCTGGAGGGTGTCGCGAAAGAAAATGCGCCCGGCCGTCTCGTCGAGCACAAACGCGCCGTGCACGAGGGTGTTGTTCATCTGCAGGAGCCGGATGAAGAGATCGCCAGGTTCCGCCGGCACTTCGGCTATCAACTGTTCGAGCACCACGATGGGCGGCTCGCAATCGATGACCAGTTGCTTGATACCGCTGTCTTCGTCGTCCACGACGACCAGTTCCTCGGGCTCGTTCTCCGCGACAATCGTAAGATCGAGGTCGAGCAGGTAGCCCTTGACTCGATCGAGATGCTCAGACATCCAATTACGCCTCCTTGCGTTTCCGTCCCCTGCGCGACACCGCGCTGACCCGCGACGGATCCCACTGTTTGTTTACGATTCCGGGCAGCATACTGTTCGTGACGGCCACCATGTTCGTCAGTGGACTCTTTCGTTAGTTTACGATGCAGGCGGCCGACCTGTCTCACCCCGCTAGTCGCCCGCCGAGACGACCACCAGCCGATCATGGCTATCTACGACGAGGTCGGCGTCCGGATTCGTCACCACCTTCCCGCTCCCATGCTGCAGAATTGCCAGCGCGATCATGCCCTGCTCGCGCTTCAGACTGGAGAACAGGTCGAGAAAGGTCCGTCCCGCGAATTCCGCAGGCACCTGGATGGTGATGAGGTCGTGACCGACCTGCGCGCTCAGGAGTTCACGCAATACGGCGGAGATGCCGTGGTCCAGGGTCGCGGTCGAGATGACGCGGCTGCTGAACTCGGCGCCAACGATGATCTCGTCGGCACCCGCGCGCTCGCAGTGGCTGACGTTGTCCTCGCTGGCCAGTTCCACGATGGAGTACACGCCCGGGTTGAGACTCTTCACCGTCAGAACCGACAACACCGCCTTGGCATCCCGCGCACCGTGATCGAGGGACCGGTCGCCGACCATGACCACGGTGGCCGCCTTCTCGATGCCGGCCCGTTTCAACGTCTCCTCGGACAAGCCGCCACGCACGAAAAAGAGATATTCGTCCACGACCGGCTTTTCGTCGATGTCGGCCAGCAGCACGATCGGGGCGCTGGCCGCGCGCCGGTCGGCCCTGAGATCCTTGAGCACTTCCTTCGTCCGGTCGTTCCATTCGCACAGGATGATGTGCCCCTCGAGGTCGTACGAGCCCATACCTCGCTCCTTCCGCAGTCGCTTCTCGACGAAAACACCGGCGATGGTTGCCGTGAACATCCCGAGCACACCGATTCCGAAGAACATGAGCACGACACCGATTAGCCGGCCACCGAGCGACGTCGGAGAAATATCTCCGAACCCGACGGTGGTCAGAGTGACGATGGCCCACCAAACGGCGTCGGGGAACGACCGGTTTTCCTCGAAATAGGTGAGGCCGGCAGCCCCGACCAGAACCAGTGCGACGATAACCCCCATCAGGCGCAACAGGTTCTCACGGTGCAGGAATGCCAGCAGGGCCAGCCCAGGATGCGCCACCCTGGTTCTGAAAACATTCATGTTCAATACAGACCCCAGTCGCCGTCACGATAGTAGTAGAAGACAGCGAAGTTGGTCTCGTCGCTCACCTCGACGATGTCGTCGAAGCCCTTTCCGAAGTGCAGCATGCTCACCATCGCGTCACGGTTGAGAAAGCGCGTGCCCAGCGTCTCGAAACTCAACGCCGCGAGGCGCCGGTCGAGCCAGTCACCCGCCGGCGCGGCGTCCCCGCCGCCGCGCATGCCCAGCACCCAGCCCCACTCGCCCATCGTCGGCACGTGATTGTGGTATCGCGCCGTGGCGAACCCGGCCGCCGCCATCGTCGCGCCAACGGAGAGGAACGCGCGACGGGTGAAGAACGGACTCGTCGCCTGGGTCGCGAGGACACCCCCCGGCGAGAGATGTCGGCGCGCGAGGCGATAAAACTCGAGGCCGTAGAGCCGGGCCAGGTCGATGGTCCGCGGGTCGGGGAGATCGACCAGGATGACATCCCAGAAACGGTTGTCGGCATCGCGCAGGTAGGTGTAGGCATCGCGGTGCACGACCGACACACGCGGGTCGTCGAAGGCGCGCCGGTTCAACCCGACAAGCACGTCGTGCGAGCGCGCCAGCGTGGTCATGGCCGGGTCGATGTCAACCAGGGTGACGTCGACGACGTCAGGGTGCCGCAGCACCTCGCGCAGCGCCAGTCCGTCGCCCCCTCCGAGCACCAGGATGTGACGCCGGGCGGCGCTCGCGAGCATCGCCGGGTGCACGAGCGGCTCGTGATACCGCTCTTCGTCGTAGGAGCTGAACTGCGTGTGACCATCGAGATACAGCCAGTGGTGGTCCCTGAACTGGGTCATCACGATGCGCTGGTAGCGAGTCTGGTCCTGATAGATCACCTGGTCGCGATACTTGCGTTGCTCGCCGAACAGCACGATCGGCTCGGCCAGCCAGACCAGCGCGGTCAGGAACAGCGCCACCCCGACGAACGACGCGGTCAGGACGCGACGCCACGCGAACGCCTGGCGATGACGCGCGAACAGCGCCCCGGCCACGACGAGGTTGATGGCGCCCAGCGCGATCGGCGTGTAGGTCAGCCCCAGCAACGGCAACCCCACGAACGCAAACAGCACGCCGCCCAGCAAGGCCCCGTAGTAGTCGTATTCGAGCACCGAGCTGATATTTACCCGAAGCTCGTCGAACACCTGGTTGAGCCGGGTCGCGAGCGGGATCTCGATGCCGATCAGCAGACCGATGGTGAAGGAGATGCCGTAGATGATTGGTGCCAGGCTCGTCGTCCAGCCGGACAGAAAATAGGCCAGTGTGGCGCTCGTGGCGCAGACGACAGACAACAGCAGTTCCACGGTGACGAACGCATCGAGGACCGACCCGCGTACGACCCGGCTGACCCGGCTCCCGACACCCATCGCGAAGAGCATCAGCGACACGGTGAGGGTCCACTGCAGCACCGCGTTCCCGAGGAGGTAGCTGGCCAGCGTCGCCATGACGTACTCGGCGACGATGCCGGCCAGACCGGTCGCGAAAATACAGGCCTTGAGCGCCAGGGCCTGGGACGGATCCAGGCGGCCCTGACGAGCGGTGGTGGGTGTCGTCATGCGTCGCGTGGCGGCTGGACCTCTGCCCCCATACCCTCATCCGGACGGCATGAGGCCCAGGAACCTGCGCCGTTACAACGTCAAGCCGATCAGCATCGACGCCGCGAGATAGGTGACCGCCTCGATGACCCCGGCGCCCAGGTTGGGCCGATCCTTGACCAGTTCGCTGCTCAAGTTCGCCCGCGGCAAAAGCACTTTGTCGGCCACCAGCCTGACCAGCGGCAGGAGGATCAACCCGACGATGGTGTAATACCCGAACCCGGTCAGACTCTCCGTCCACGAGACGAAATCGCCGTCGCCGGCCAGTCGGATGACGTTGCCGAATCCGATCAGGACCCCGGCGAACGCCACTCCGACCGCGACGTTGTCCTGCTCGATCTGATCGTGCAGGTCATAGGACGTGATTCGGTCGTACAGCAGCCCGGCAATGACCAGCGCCGCCAGCCCCAGGATCCAGAACACCAGGCCGGGAAGCAACCCGCCTTCGCCCGAC
The DNA here is from genome assembly GCA_965262555.1 of Vicinamibacterales bacterium. Lineage (GTDB taxonomy): Bacteria > Acidobacteriota > Vicinamibacteria > Vicinamibacterales > UBA8438 > VXRJ01. Next base: position 24,781 of record OZ253543.1, on the reverse strand, counting down.
ATCGCTCCGGCCGTGATCAGGCCGACCGCGATGTAGTTGCCCCCTTCGACCGCCCCCATGCCGGCATTGCGGTCCTCGACGATCTCCCGCTCGTTGTCGAACTTCGAGAAGACGATCGTGTCGTTTACCCAGGCCGAGAGATTGAGCAGCACGATTCCCAACAGCCCGAAAATCACGAGACCGATGACGTCGTCAACCACACTGAAGGAGGCCGGCCCGGACACCACGCCCCCCAGGACGATCGCCAGACCGAGATAGTAGCCGGCGACGGCGAGGGCCACCGCCAGGTTGTCCTTCTCGACAAGCTCGGTCCGGAGCACGAAGCCGCGGTGAATCGTGTCGTAGACCCACTTGCCAATCACGAGAAGGACAAGAACGACCGCCAGATAGATGAACCCCGTCAGAATCTGATCCACCGGCATGATTCACTCCTTCGGGCGGGCGGCCAGGCTACTTGCCGCCGAACCGCGAGCCCCCCGCCATCCGACTGTTCACGCGTTGACCGAACGACCGGCTCTGCGCCGACTGTCGAGCTTGCTGCCGGCGGAAGAAGTCGGGGTTGGTCTGTCTCGTCACCGACCCGTTCGTGCCATACGCACCGCCGGGACCGTAGTAGGTTCGACCACCGGAGCGCGCGTCCCGATACCCGTTCCAGTCGTTCCGGTAGATGGGGCGGCTGAAGCCCCCGATCATGTGACTCAGGAGCGCGTATTGGCCATAGAACACCCAGAATGAACGCCCGCCCCCATCGTCGCGCCATTGACCATACCGCTCGTTGCCCACCTGCTGGTAACCGGGCGGGTGCTGATTTTGATCGACAATCCCGTCGGGACCCTTCGACAGAATCACCATGCCGAGATGCGGCTGATACCGTTCGTAGGTGCGGCGACCCACCTGTTGCCAGTCGAGAATGGAGTCGCGGTAGACCAGGTCCTCGGACCCCGCCTCCGGCTGGCCGATGACCACCCCGTATTGATGGTAGTACCCCTCCTCCCGCATATCCTGCAGGGTGACCGAGTACTCCGGATTCGGCTCGAGTTCGCGTTGCAGCCGCTCGAGCGGCGTCTCGGTAGCACACGCCGCGGCGCCAAGCAGCGCGGGCGCGAGGACGACACCGAGACCCATCCGTCGCAGAACCGTCACCATTGGCGCCTCCCTCCCGTGTTGCGAGACCGCTGACGACTCACTCGATTGCTCCCGGCAGCACGTGGGTGAACTGATAGTCGTGCACGACACGACCGGCCGCGGCGGCGAACCCGGTCTCGCTGAACTGCTCGATACCTACGAAATTCGTCTCCGCCTCGTCCACGAATTCCCAGCGGATCAGATTCTCCCCGGGACCGTTCCCGTCGGGAAACATCTGACCGGCATAGGAGGCGTCGAGGTGGTAGGCCGTGCCCTCGAAGACGATGTGCGACGGTGGATCCTCGTGATCGAGGATGTGCCGCCGAATGTCGCCGTCGATGTCGCCGATGGAGATCTTTCTCGAGAACGACCAGCCGCCGTCGGCCAGTTCCAGGTAGCGCTGCTCCCCGGCCGCGGAAAGCTCCCACTCTTCGATGCTATCGTCCTGGCCTGAGAACGCGTAGCGGCAATAGCCGGTGACCTGCCACGTCTGCAGGTCGTAGTCCACGAGATAGCCGACCTTGAGCTTCTCCAACACCAGATCGGCAAGCGGATCGAGTGCCTCCTCCGCCTTCTTCCTGCCGAACATCCGATCCATCACACCCATGACTCTCTCACCCGCAGAACCTGCGCCACGCGTTCAGCACAGCATACTCGTGTCCGTGACGAAAGTCCCGCGGGGCCTTGCTACCGGCGCCGGTTCAGTTCGTCCATGAAGTCCGGAGAGCGTTCTTTTGGTTCGTTCCGGCGACGAAACAGTGCGCGAGCGCCCCACTTCATGAACACGAACGCCGCCGCCGCCAGCCCGAACAGCAGAAAGATGGAGCCGCCGAAGACAATCCACAATCGTGTCTTCGAGATCGCCAGCGCGAGGGCGAAACTGACGGCGATCAGCGTCATCAGACCGGAGAGCCGGTGAAATCCGGGCACCGCGTCGAAGTCGACGTTCCGGCCGACGAGGATCAACGTCACGACCATCGAGACGACGGGCAGCAGATACACCACTGCATTGACCTCGAGCAGGCTGGCCGACGTAAAGAAGAGCGTGTAGCCGGTCACCACGGCCGCGAACAATCCGGGCACGCAGGTGACGTACACGAGTGCGGCGTAGAGGTAGTTCCACGGTGGCGCCCCGCCGCGCTGACGGTCGTGGAATCGTCCCGCCGTCCATGTGACGACCGGTGCCGAGACAAAGACCCCTACAAGGATCCAGGGGTATCGCCCGGCGAATTGAAGCAACTCCTGAACAGTCATGTGCGGCTCCCGGACACCTTCGATCAGGCGACCGCGGGTGCGCTGAATTGCGCGTCGTAGAGCGCCACGTACGCCCCGCCCGCCCGCAACAGCTCCTCGTGCGTGCCACGTTCCACGATGCGCCCCGCCTCCATCACCAGAATCAAGTCCGCGTCGCGGATCGTGGACAGTCGGTGCGCGATCACGAAGCTGGTCCGGTCGGTGCGCAACGCCGCCATCGCGTGCTGCAGCAGCAGTTCGGTACGCGTGTCGACCGAACTCGTCGCTTCGTCCAGGATCAACAGGGCGGGGTCGGCGAGAAACGCCCGGGCAATCGTAATCAATTGGCGCTCGCCGGCGCTGAGGTTGCCGCCCGCCTCGTCGACCACGGTGTCGTACCCGTCGGGCAGACTGCGGACGAACCGGTGCACGAACGTGGCCCGCGCTGCCTCGAGAATCTCCGTTTCGGACGCCCCCGGGCGGCCGTACGCGATGTTGTCGCGAATCGTCCCCTCGAAGAGCCAGGTGTCCTGCAGCACCATGCCCACCTGCCGGCGCAGATCGGCCCGACGCATCTGCGCGACGTCCACGCCGTCGAGCGTAATGCGGCCCGCGTCGATATCGTAGAACCTCATCACCAGATTGACCAGGGTAGTCTTGCCCGCTCCGGTGGGCCCGACAATGGCCACCGTGTGACCGGGGTCGGCCAGCAGCGACAGATCCGTGATGAGCGGCGTGTTCGGATCGTAACGGAATGACACCTTCTCGAACTCGACACGACCCCGCCGCTCGATCGGCATCTCCGGGACGGCGCTGTCGGCGGGCTCTTCCCCGGCGTCGAGCAGCTCGAACACCCGCTCGGCCGAGGCCACACCCGATTGCAGCAGATTGACCATCGAGGCCACCTGGGTCAGCGGATGTGTGAACTGCCGCGAGTATTGAATGAACGCCTGCACGGCCCCCAGGCTCATCGTACCGGCCGCCACCCGCAACCCGCCGACGACCGCGATCGCCACGTAGTTCAGGTTGCCGATGAACATCATCATCGGCATGATCAGCCCCGAGACGAACTGCGCGCCGAAACTGGCCTTGAACAGCTCTTCGTTCTCGGCGCCGAACCGCGCTTCGACGTCGCGCCGGCGACCGAACACCTTGGTCAATTCGTGTCCGGTGAACGCCTCCTCGATCTGCGCGTTTAGCGCGCCTGTACGCCGCCACTGCGACACGAACAGCGCCTGCGAGCGCTTCATGACCAGACCGGCCAGCGCCATGCTCACCGGGATGGTGACCAGGGCAATCAGCGCGAGGGTCGGAGAGATATAGAGCATCATCCCGACCACACTGATCACCGTGAGCAGCGAACTCAGAAGCTGACTCATGGTCTGGGCCAGACTCTGCGAGACGTTGTCGATGTCGTTGGTAACCCGGCTGAGCAGCTCACCCCGTGGCTGCCGGTCGAAGTACCCGAGCGGCAGGCGGTTGATCTTGTCTTCGACCTCGGCCCGCATACGGTACACCGTGCCCTGAACCACATCGTTGACCAGGTAGCCCTGCAACCAGCTCAGTAGCGACCCGCCCACGTAAAGGGCGAGCACGAGCAGCAGCACCTGGCCCACCGCCGCGAAATCGATCCCCTGTCCCGGAACGATGTTGTCCATCGCCGCCAGCATGTCCGCCACCCGGGCGTCACCGGACGCCCGGACCGTGTCGACCGCCTGCGCCTGCGTCACACCGGCCGGCAACTGCTTGCCGAACAGACCCGCGAAGATCAAATCGGTGGCCCGGCCGAGAATCCGGGGTCCGACCGCGAACAGGGCCACACTGACCACCGCCAGCGCCACGACGGCGGCGACCTTCGCGCGCTCGGGACGCATCCGCGCCAGCATCCGTTTCGCCGAGGGCCCGAAGTGCATCGACTTCTGGGCGACCATGCCGCCGCTCAGCGGCCCGCGGCCCGGTCCTCCCGGCTGGACGCGCTCGGTCTGCTGCAGCGTGCGGGGCGGAGGCGTCCCTGAAGCGCTCATGCCCGCTCCTCCGCACCAAGCTGCGAGTCGACGATCTCCAGATACGTCGCACAACCGGCCAGCAACTCCTCGTGCCGGCCGAGCCCGACCACCACCCCGCCGTCGAGCACGATGATCTGGTCGGCATCGAGAATCGTCGACACCTGAGAACGGCGGAGCAAAAATAGACCACAGCGAGGCGGTATGAAGCTGCCTGCGGGCGGCGGAAAACCAGACCGCTCGAGTGGTCCACCGAGCATGCCGACGGTGTTCTGTGGAACACAGGAGGGATGTATCGAGTGGAGTTCTATGCGGCGGTGCGGCGCAGCGTCTATGTGGAGGGATTGAGCGAGCGGGCGGCGGCCCGGCGCTTCGGGCTGGCCCGGGAGACGGTGCGCAAGATGCTGCGCTACCGCCTGCCGCCCGGGTATCGTCGGGCGAAACCGATCCGGTGTCCGAAACTGGACGCCTTCACCGGGGTCATCGATCAAATCCTCACCGACGATCAGCAGCGCCCGAAGAAACACCGGCACACGGCCAAGCGCATCTGGGAGCGCTTATGCGTCGAGCACGCCTTCACGGGCGGCTACACGATTGTCAAAGACTACGTGCGCAGGCAGAAGCTGGGCGGGCAAGAGATGTTCGTGCCGCTCGCGCAATGCCGTACCGGACTGCTTCATTCTCGCGAGTCTGGGCGTCCTGCTCATGCTGTCCTTCGTGTGGATGAAGACTGGCGACCGAGCATAGTCCTTAAGATAAAGGCCATCCGGGGCAGGCAAAAGGGAAATCCCGGGTAAATTAGATCGGATCGGGAGAAACTGATCCGCGTAGACAGTCTTGGAGGCATTTCATGTACAAGGGATTCACATTATTAGCCATAAAGACCGGCCAAAGTTGCACCGATCTCTGAGAGGAACCTCTTGAGTAAGGCGCCTTCGCCGTCGAGGCAGAGCTTCCGCAGGGGAACTGAGAGCTGGCGGACGACGGCCTAGACCACACGCCAGCCCCCATCGATCTCGAACAGCGACTTCTTGTCAAGCAAGCCTTCCACGGCGGAGCCGAGGTCTATCACGGAGTCGAGAAGGGTGTCCACGGTCATCGAATGCACATTTGGATGCGATTGCCAAACTGGTGGGGACACGCCACCTCTCCTTTTAGTGTTCGCGTCGGCCGCCCAGTCGTCCATCAGGCGGCGCCGACGCTCGAAGAGGTCGCTGCGCGCATAGGCCGCCTCGGTGGTGTTGTGTACCGTATGGGCGAGTGCGGCCTCGACCACTTCTCGGGGTGTGTTCGTCCGTTCCGCGGCCCAGTCCCGGAAGCTCGACCGGAACCCATGCGACCGCCGATGGAATCTGTTAACCCATTATAAAATAGGGTTTTATGGATTTCTTTCCAGCTTCGTTCCCCATGCGGTACCCCGCAATGTAAACCGGACGCGGCGGCACTACAAGGACCGTCTGCGGACGAATCTAGATCGACCTTCGGTTCGCCACCGTTGGCTCGTTGGCTAGACGTTCACGCCAGGCCGAGAGGATACCCGCCGAGACTCCGTACGCCTCCGCGACGACTTCATCGATCTCGCGCCGAACCGGATCGGCATCCGCACGCGCCCACGGTTGCAGCCGCGCACGGCAAAGGCGCTCATAAGACGCGACCAGTGTAGCCTGCTCTCCCGCATCATCCAGCGAGGTCGGTACGCGTACCGATCCGAGTTGCGCTACCGACCAGTTCAGGTACGTCAACTTCTTGGTGCGCATGTTCAGCAGTTGCAGGAGAACCGGAGTGCTGTTCCACACAACGCTCAGGGCCTTGGCCTGCTCAGGTGTCTCCGTCACCACTGGCATTAGGCCAGACCCAAAGCCCTTCGCCGAAGCGCACACACCCACGACCGAGGCCGCATGCGTATCGGCGCGGTTCATGAGCAGCATCCAGCCCGTCTGCGCAAGATACGAACGTACCATGCGCTCCTTTCCAGGTCTCGGCCGCCACAGAGCATCCGGATCGCCCGCCAGCGAGACGCGCAGATCGCTTGAGATCGAATCAAAAACAGCGACATCGCTTTCCGTCGAAGAGCCGTCCGTCACCCGCTCGAACGCATCCCGGATGCGCCGGCCGGCCGGCCCCATCTCGTACAATGCATCCAGCCGGCACAGGCCGGACGCCACCTGAATCTCAGCTGCCGCTTCCGCCAGTTTCGGATCGAACCACTGAACGGGCGACCAGTCGCCCGCTCGCACGCGATCCTCCGGCCACTCGCAGACGCTGCCGACCTCGCTGACCCGGCGATTGCGGATCGCGGCCACGACATCCTGGACGGCTTCCACCGTTCTCGGGAAGCGGCGCAGGTTCACGAACATGGTGGTAGCCCTGTCCACCATGTCGCTTCAGCGTGAGTCGTCCAATAACGTCCCCTGTGGTCTATAACTGTCTCATTTATAGATAGTTATTACAGTTTGTCTTGGCTTGACACCGGCCAGAGCGACCTATAACATCCAATACATTCCACCACATAACGGTGGATATAACGGTGGAAAGGATGCTGCCGACTCACCCCCCCAAGCGCCAGCCCGAACACGCCCTCTCGACCGCCTTCGTCCGCACCGTCGCCGCGGCCGGCCGGTATTGCGATGGCCAGGGCTTGTACCTCGACGTCCAGCCGTCCGGCAGCCGGAGTTGGGTCCAGCGGATCGCCATCCGCGGACGCCGCCGCGAACTCGGGCTCGGCGGCTTCCCGCTCGTCTCGCTCAAGGAGGCCCGCGCGCTCGCCTTCGCCAACCGCAAGCTCGCCCGCGCCGGTGGCGACCCGCTCGCCGAGAAGCGCCGTCTCCAGCGCACGCCGACCTTCGCCGCCGCCGCCGAGCAGGTCTGGACCCAGATGCAGCCCGGCTGGCGCAATCCGAAGTACGGCAAGGATTGGATGTCGAGCATGACGCGGTTCGCGTTCCCGCGCATTGGCCAGCTGCCGGTGTCCGAGGTGACGAGCGCCGACGTGATCGAGACGCTGCGGCCCGTCTGGCATGTCCGCCCGGCGACGGCGCGGCGGGTGCGCGAACGCATCAGCACGGTGATGGAATGGGCCGTGGCGATGGACCTGAGAGCCGACAACCCGTGCGGTCGCCGTCGTCAGGGCGTCAGCAGGCCTGGCGACGTACCGGCCGGCCAGCGCAAGGGTGCGAGCTTGGTGCCACGGCTCGCGATACCCGACCGCTCGCCGCGACTGGGAAGCCCGTGTGCGAGTCGCATGATTCCACTGGAGAGCCCGGTGCCGGAAATCGGCCCGCCGGGTTCGGAGAGCGGGGGGAGGAAACGTGCCTACGGGACTCGGACTGCGGCCCGGCGCGAAAGCGCCGGATGAGCCACCGAACCCTACCGGTTACGCGCCTCCCCTCGACTCTACTCCGCATGCGATACCATCAGCCGACCGTTGATTACGTCGCACGCCGCACGGCGGACGGCCGAACCAAGCGAGAGATCATCCGGTGCCTGAAACGTTTCCTCGCTCGCGAGATCTACCAGCGCGTCATGACCGATTTCCGCGCTCGCCAAACGATCATCCAGGCCGCCTGAATGAGTGTCTTGACATATAGGGGCGTCAATACCGTCGTAAACGCTTGTTTTGGACAGGAGGTCGAGGGCCGAGGCGGTGCAGGTGCTTACCAGTGCGCGGTGAAGCGGGGAGGATGTCCCGACCGCTGTTGAAACTCGGAGGGAGTTCGGGTGTCCGCGTAGTCGAGGCTGCCTCATAGACCACGAAGGGCGAACCGTCATGTCAAACGAGGACCACGCCACACCTCCCGACTCCCAACCGCCGCCCGTGACCTACATTCTTGTCGTCCACGGCATCGGCGAACAACGCAAGAACGAGACCGTCATCAACGTCGTGAATCGTTTTGCGGAAGCGAGGTGCGCCTCACGCCCGGACGACAACCGCGACGTCCTCACGCTGGGGCAGGCATGCGCCCAGACCGGTTTTTCCAAGGTGCCCGTTTCCGAACAGCCATGGATGGAGTTCGAGGACGTTCCCGCTGCCGCGTCTAGCCATCGGCCCACGATCTTTGTGGGCAAGCGGTCGTCTACCGGACAAAACCTGCGTTTCGTCGACCTTTGCTGGTCCGACATCATGCAGGACTCCATCGAGCATGTCGGCCAGGAGGTCGATGTCTGGGCAAGGGGGCTCTTGGGCCGCCTTCTCCGCAAACACGAGCACGCCGCGGGGACCGCGGGCGCCGAAGTACCGTTCTGGATTCGCAGGGTTCTTTACCTTCTGGCCGACATTCTCGTGCTGCTGCGTTTCGTAATGAACTTCCGATTCAAGGAGATGAAGGACCTCGTTTTCGTGAAATTCCTCGGCGACGTTCAACTGTACGGAGAGTACGCGCACTGTCGCGGTGGCGCGGTACGCCGTTTCCACGAGATGCTGGCGCGGATCGAGGAAGCCCACGCTGCTGGCGAGAAGAAGTGCGGACACACGCCGCCGCGGCCTGCTCGCTATGTCGTTGTCGCGCACAGCCTTGGCAGTATCATGACCCTCGATGCGCTGCTCTACGCTGCTGCACCCAACAACGTGCGGCGCGGCGGAGACGGCACGTGGAAGTTCCCCGGCTACATCCGGGACGACGATGACCACTGCGATACGGCGGATCTCCAGCAGCGCGACGCACTGCGGACGAGACGGAAGGCGCGGGAAACTCTTTCAAAGGAGGATAGCGAGGCGCTCGGCGACCTGGAACGCCGGTTCGCGTTCCTCGACACCGTGTGGATCGACCGCGTTCAGAGCTTCGTGACGCTTGGTTCTCCCATCGACAAGTACCTGGTGATCTGGTGGTTGAACTACCGGTACCTGCTGAACGGCGGCAACTGGTTCGGGACGCCGGAGGCGACGGCCAAGGGCCGACGAATCGCTCACTTTAACTACTGCGACGAGCTGGATCCCGTCGGACACAATCTTGACGTCGTGCGGCAAACCCCCGCGTATTGCGCGCTGTTTGACTGCCGCGAAGACATCGTCTTCAACAGGTATGATGTTCCGGGAGCGGCGCACAATAAGTACTGGACCGACCAGGACCTGTTCAACTGGATCCTCGCCAGAGGTGTCGATCATTGCGCGGGCACACCCCCTCGCTTATTCGACCGGGGCGTGTACCGCAAGCTGCTCAGCCGCCTCTTCAGTTGGGTGCCCTTTCTGACACTTCTCGGAATCTACGGTTCCCTGTCGTTGGCGCTCGAGGCTCCTGGATGGCGAACCGTGGCGGTTGCCGCCCTGGTGTTTGCATTCGTGGTGCTTATCGGCCGCCGCCTTGTCGACCTGAGCATCTGGTGGCGACGGATCCAGCGGCGGTCCGATAGCGATTGGCCGGGCGTTACTGACGCCAACAAGCAACAGGATATCGACAACCTGCGCCGCGTCAGACAGAAGGCTGCCAAGCGATTCCGCACGAAGATCGCGACCGTTCCGTGGGTGCTGGCGGTGCTGACCGCGGTCTTGTGTCTGTTCCTGACCTGGACGCCCGGCCCCACCGACTGGTCAGCGCACTGGGTCGAAAGCGGGCCGCGCCATCTACGTTTCTCGAACGCCTGGTGGGATGCCGCCGTGAGGCCGTTGCTCGTCCTGGTCGTATCAGCACTTGTTTTTCGGTTTCGCCCGCGCCTCCCGTGTGCCTATCGCACTCCGGCGGTCGGCGAAGGCCATCTACGCACCGAATGCGAGGCCGGACTGCTCGTCTTAGTGTCCTGCGTCACGGGATTTCTGGCGTCTTGGATTGTTCCGGAGGTCCACTTGACCACTGCCGCCGTCGGCTATCTGTTGCATGCGGCTCTCCTGGCGGCCGTTGCCACTCTAGTCTACGCGTACCGCTGGCGCCGTTTTGTCTTTGTTAAGAAGAAGCTCAGCGGTCATTCTGGTCTGAAGTACCATCAGTACGCGAACCATCCATGAGCTGCTGGCGGCCGAAGAAGGCGCAGGAGTCGAGCGGCTGGTCGAGGCGACGTTTCGCGCGCGGCTCGGCGTCGGTGCGTTAGAGAAGCACGGGCATGCGTCGACGCCCGCGGGCCGCAGCGCGGAGCGCTGCAGGTCCAGCGACTGGGAGCCATCTGCCTTTTGAGACGCGGCCGGGGCGTATCGCAAACGGTCGTTTGCGACAGACGGGCGAGGGCGCCGTCCGGCACGCGCCGCCGTGCAGTACGCACACATCACCGAGGACTACAAGACGCTCGCCGCCTTGTTGGCGCAGGTCTAACCCGGATTCAGCAGCACATCGAGCGGGCGCGGGACTGGGACGGCCCGCCCCGCTAGGACAGACATAAACTGGCTAGATATTGCCAAGGACAGCGCGAACTTCCTGCCGCCGTGGCGTCCTCGCGCCAGAGCGGCGTGAGGCCCGGCATCGGTTGCCGCGGGTGTAGCTGTCGGAAAAAAACTCGATTCGGCCTGAATCTTCCGTGAAACACCTTTATGGCCCAAAGCCCGCGGGGCAACGACATTCGGCGCCACCGTTTGGCCCGCCCAGTCTCTCGCCCAAGGCTTCCAGCCTGCCGCACACGTCGCGAATCTGGCTTCTCGCCTGAGTGACTACCTCAGGCGGGGCCGGGCTTGCCGCCGCAACCGCACACTGGATTCCAGCCGCCTGTAACGCAAACGCGCGCACTTGGAAAGTAACGCTCGCTGGACACCATGAAAGCCCCAAGGTCTGCGGATTGGCCGGGGTCGGATAACCAGGAATCTGGCACGATCCCCCGCCCGCCGTGAGGCCCGGGGTGCCAGTAGAAGCAGCGACGGAAGCACTAGCGGTGCTTCCCGCAGGAGGAGTTTCCCCTGTGATCACCATCTCGGCGAAATCGGCGCCCGCCTGGAGCGCTTCCTCGCTCCCATCGCCCGCGGTTGCGATCGCCACGCCGCCCAGAATTCCGATGGCCGCGCCGAATAACCCAGGACCGGAGTCGGCTTGCTCCGCTGCCCTCTGTCTTTCAGTTTGTCCGGCCCCGGCCGCCAGCAGCGCCTCGCGGACGGCTGGGTTGTCGTTTTCATCGGTCGCTCGAGACAGGGGTGTGTGACCGTCCTCGTCCACTGCCTCCCTGTTGGCCCCGGCCGCCAACAGCGCCTCGGTGACCGCCGGATACTCGTTGTACCGAGCCGCTAGGTGCAGAGGTGTGCGTTCCTCATCATCCTGCGCTTCCAGATGGAATCCGGCCGACAGCACGACTCCTATTACGGCTGGATTCGAATTGTATCGGGCTGCAAGATGCAGGGCTGTGCTGTCATCACTATCCACTGTCTCAAGGGAGGCCCCGGCCGCCAGCAAGGTCTCGATAATCGCCGGGTTCTCGTTGTTCGCCGCCGCCGAGTGCAGGGGCGTCACTTTATTATTCATCATCCCCATCCCCCAGTTGCCCTTATCGAGACCCTGCAGGTCGGCCCCCGCCGCCAGCAGGGTCTCGATAATCGCCGGGTTCTCGTTGTTCGCCGCCGCCAAGTGCAGGGGCATCAGGCCGGAGCCATCGTCCTCCCGTACGTTGGCCCCCGCCGCGAGTAGGGCCTCGATCACCGCCGGATTCTCGTTACAACAGGCCGCCAAGTGCAGGGGCGTGTATTCTGCGGCGTCATCCTCCTCCAGGTCGGCCCCGGCCTTGAGTAGGGCCTTGATGACGGCCGGATTGGCGTTGGACTGCGCCGCCAAGTGCAGGGGCGTACGGTCGTTATCATCGTCTTCTTTCAGGTTGGCCCCGGCCCTAAGCACAACCTCGATGACGGCCGGATTGGCGTTGGACGCGGCCGCCATATGCAGGGGCGTACGGTCGTTATCATCATCCTCCTCCAGGTCGGCCCCGGCCGTCAGCAGCGCCTCGATCACCGCCGGATTCGGGTTGGAACGGGCCGCGGCATGCAGGAGGGTAGAGCCGTCTTCATTCTCGTCGTCCGGATTGAGCCCAGCGTTGAGAAAAACCTCAAGGACCGCGGGATTCTCGTTATAGCTGGCTGCCAGGTATCCGGGCATTTCACGCCTGACTCGCAGCGTGTACGCCCCGCTGCCACCCCGGGAAAAACTGGAGACCAGGACTTGGTGTTCGCCGAGCTCGTCCACGGCGAGCGATAGTTGCGACCGCTCTGTATGGCCTCGGTAGTCGTCGCTTACGGACCTCGAGCCCGACGGGCTCTCCACGATAAGGTAGGTATCGAAATCGTCCGACCGTACTTCCACGATCACGTTTTTAGCGAGAGCGAAGGTGTAGCTGTCCTGGTACGCCCCGTTTGATCGAACGGTGTCACCCTCTCCTAACACTCCGGACTCGATCCGGCTGTTCAGGGCCGTCGGGTCGGCACCAGCCGCCAGCAGCACCTCGATCACTGCCGGATGTTGGGCATCGGCGGCGGCCGCCTCCAGTGGCGTGCCGCCCAAAGCGCTCCGCGCCTCCAGGTCGACGGCACCTGTGCCAAGGCATGCGGACACCTGCTCGGGGGTGGCCGTCGCGAAGTACGCGTCCGTGTTCCAGCCCGTGCAGCGCACTTCCGTCTGGACCCTCTCGATCACCGCCTGCGCCGTCGCGTCGTTCGCGACGTCGAGTCCTGCCGCCGCCAGATTCCTCATGATGGAGTCCAGTGCCTGCTCCAGATGCGTGGGGTCGGCCCCGGCCTCGATCAGAATCTCAAGAGATCGCTCGGCCCCTTCGAGTACCTGATCCGGCGTTGTCAAGCCGCTCCGGGCTGTGAGCAGGATCTCGTAGACACCCGGATCGTCTGCGTATAGGGCCGCCAGATAGAGCGGTGTGAGCCCGAGCGTGTTCGGTGTGTCCGGGTTGGCACCGGCTGCCAGGAGAACCTCAATGATGGCTGGAGTCCCGTTGTCGCGGATCGCCAGACTCAAGGGCGTGGCACCCGACACGGTGTCCGTCGCCTCGATCTGGGCCCCGGCGTCCAGCAGGGCCCGGATGACAGCCGGGTCTTCCGCATGAGTGGCCGCGGCACGCAGCGGAGTCAAGCCTGAGGCATTACCAGCTTCTAGATCGATATTCCCGGTCTCAAGGCACGCCGTCACCTGGTCCAGCGTAGCCGTTTCGAAGTACGCGTCCGTATTCCAACCCTCGCAACTCACCGCAGACTGCAGCCTGTTCAGCAACGCCAGCGCCTCGGCATAGTGGCCGGCCTGGCGTCCCGCCGCCGTCAAATATTCCGTGACGGATTCCAGGGCCTGCTCCGGCAGGTTCATCGCGTCGACGGTTTTGGCGTACCAAAAGTGGAACTCCGGCAGATCCAGATCGTGGTCGCGCTGCAGGCTGAGCACGTCTTGAATCCTGGCCCAGGCTCGGCTGTGGTCCCCGTCACGGAGAGCCTGCTCCACCTGCAACAGGTGGGAATCTGCGAGCACCTCCGGTGGTAGCTGACCCGCGCCGGGTGCCGACACGAGCAGCACCGCCACAATGGCCACGGCGCTTGCCATCAGGGTCGGCGCAACGGCTCGCCCTTCCCGCCGCCACGCCCGCGTGCACCGGACTGTGGCCAGCGACCCCCTGCGCCGCACGCTACGCATCGGGCGATGTGCTGATGTCATTTCGGATGCTCCTTCCACGATGATGCCGACACCACGAAGAACCGCCGTGTATGCGTGAGCGCACCTCTCACCTGAAGTCATGCCAAACATTACCATCAACGCGGACCTTTGGAACCGTCGCATGCTATTTTACAGGTACCAGAGGGTGCCCCGCCGATAGTAGAAAGTCGGCGGCGACGATGCACTCACGTTACCCCGCTTTCTCCATCTCAGCAAGGGCGCCATCCTCGTCATCGAGGTGAGCCTTCAGCATCCAGAGATGCTGGTAGCCGGTGACCCGCCGGACGTTCTTCTCCGTCTCACAGAACGTCGTCGCCGCCCACCGCACTGCCATCTCTCCGTTGCGCCAGCGGCTGACGCGCCGCGTGTGCTGGCGAACGCCCGCGTGGGACGAGTCGATGATGTTCGTCGTCGTCAGGCACCGGCGCAGTGCCGCCGGCAGTCCGAGGCGATTGACGGTGAACAGCTCAGCCAGGCCTTCCCGCAGGCTGGCCGCCGCCGACGGCCATTCCCGCTCCAGCCACGCCGCGTACTGCTCCACCCTGCGGATACGCTCGCCGGCCTCCAGCTTCCACGCCGCGCGCAGCGTCGACCGCGCCTGTTCGTGCTGCGCCTTCGGCAGATGGCCCAGTACGTTCCGCACCTTGTGATTCCTACAGCGCTGGACCAGGTTCCTCTTGCCGAACACGTGGCCGATGGCGCTGCGCAGTGCCTTGGCGCCGTCGATCACGAACAGCCGGCGCCGGTCCGCCTGCAGCCCGCGCTCGACCAACGCCTCGAGCAGGCCCGTCGTGACGGTCGCGTTCTCGGATGGGCCTTCCCGAAGACCCATCACGTGCTTCCGGCCGGTCGCATCGACGCCCACCGCCGCCAGCACGTGGTAGTCCCCGAACACGATCCCGTCGAGGTAGACCACCAAGACGTCCAGCTCGCTCAGGTCCAGTTCGGCCAGCTCCTGTAGCACACGCGTCCCCGCCTCGATGGTCTCCCGCGAGACTTTGGATTTGCCGATGCCCACCTGGTCGGCCATCGCCGGCAGCACCTGCTCGTAGCGCCGCGTCGACACCCCGTTGAGCACCAGCTCCAGCATCCGATCAGCCAGCCGCTGGTCGGCCTGCAGCGCCGTGTAGGCCGGAACCTCGACCTCGCCCGACTCGTCGGCACGCCGCCGCTGCTTGCGCAGCCGCGGCTTGGCGACCCGCAATTGCCGTTCCTTCAGTGCTACGCGTCCTCCCTGCACGCCATGCCAGTACACCTCCCGGTCGAGACCGCGGCGCCCCTGCGCCTTCGGCCCCGCCACCTGCTCGGCGCTCATCTGCAGGACCGCTTCGACCGTCGCCCGGCCCATGACGTCGATCACGTCGTCGATGGCCCGTTCCCCCTTCTCCAGCAGCTCGACCAGCGGAACCAGCAGTTGCCCGTCCTTCGCCAGCCAGTCCGCCAGCTTCCGGCTGCTGGCCGTGGATGTGTCGTGCACGATCTTGTAGGGTCTCTGCATCG
The DNA here is from genome assembly GCA_965262555.1 of Vicinamibacterales bacterium. Lineage (GTDB taxonomy): Bacteria > Acidobacteriota > Vicinamibacteria > Vicinamibacterales > UBA8438 > VXRJ01. The sequence continues at coordinate 9,378 of OZ253543.1, read as the reverse complement.
GTGGCTGCTCCTTTTCTCATGAACACCCGACCGATATCACAGTCGGGCAGGAGTCGCCACCGACCTTCCACTAAATCCGGGACACCCTCCAGGTACCATCCAACGCACCCAGATCAACGTCCTGGTCAGACGTTTGAAGCGACTTCTCGATATCCGCCTGATCCTCCGGAGAAAGGACGTGCTCGGTACCGGTGATCATGTTGTAGGTAGTAGCGATACGAGCATTCGAGGCTGCGGCCGCTGCCGGAAAAGCGGCCTGTTTCAAGCTTCTCGTCCCCTGGAAGATCGCGGCCTGCATCGCTGTGGTCGAAGAGGCGCGCAAGCTGTGCCGGAAGGCCTGTTGACGACTAGTAGCGCGGCCGAAGCTAACCGACCAACTCCCCAGTATGCGCAGCTATGGCTGAGTAGCTTGGAGCGCTACGCCTTCCCTCGCATCGGTGAGATGCCGATTTCGGAGGCCTGGCCGATCCGCGGATCCACCACGCCCCCGCAGCAGCGCCGATCCGCATGTATCGCAAACGGCCGTTTGGGACACGAGGGCGAGGGTGCCTTCCGGCGCGCGCCGCCGTGTGTCGTATCCCGTGTCTGATTCTATGTCTTGCATACGTCGTCGTTTCACAGATGCGCAGCGAAGCACTACATAACCAGCGTGTCGCCGTGGTCGAATATGGCGAGCATCTGGTGCGGCGCGTAACCGCGGACCTCAGCGACGGAACGCGCCGAGATCGTCCCGGTGTGGCGCCGGTCGTGGACGGCGAGCGCCTGTTACAAGGTTGCCTGGATACGGCGCACGCGGGGCAGGCGGACGATCCCTGAGGCAAACCTTGAATCCCGTCGTAGAGAACTCGTGGAAGTCGTGCTCCAGGTCGAGGTCCTGCGGTCGGCTCACCACCGTCTGCTCCGCACCAGCGCGCTCGTGGAATGGGATGCAGTGACGTGCGCCTGCTGATGAGAATGATCGGGGGCGTCGATTTCACGGGGCAAGAGCGCGCTCCCTTAACAAGTTGACAATAGCCCTTATTATGCTTGCAACAAGCGCCGCTGCAACAATGCCTGCATGTCACGCCGCCCATCAGCAATCACAAGCACGTAGACGTTATCTCCCATCACTCGGTAGATGATGCGGTAAGGCTTGAAGAAGATCTCACGGTACTCCCGAATTCCAATGTCAAGCAATTCCTTCGGGGAGTTTCCACGCTGGGGATGCTCGGATAGGCTGTGGAACGCCTTTTCGATCTGCTCCAGCACGTGATCCGCCCGGCTCGGCGCATCGTGCCAATCGATGTAATCGCCAATCTCCTCCAAGTCGTGCGCCGCGTCCTTGGTCAACTGAACCAGGAAGGGCATCAGCGATCTTGTCGCCGCTCCCAAAGCCGCGTGATGACATCGGCGGCGGGTTGCACCTGACCCGCTTCGATCTGACGGCTACCCAGTGCGAGGATCTTGAGCAACGCAACGGTCTCCTGCGTCTGCTCGTAGCTGTCGATATCCTGCATAACGACCTTGGCTTCACCGTTCTGGGTGATGATCAAGGGGTCCCGCTGGACCCCAAGCGTGCGCACGATCTCGGCGGCGTGGGCCTTGAGGTAACTGATCGGCTTGATTTGGTTGGACAGTTTCATGGGGGCACTCTCTTTTCGGACTAAATATAGTCCATGAATAGGTCAACATACAAGGCCTACCTCGGTTGGTCAGTCCTGCGAAGCCCCTGGCCCGAACGGCGCGAATACCTCATGGTCGAGGACACCGTGGACGACCCGAGGCCGATCACTCAAGGCCCTCGGTTCGATTGCGATCGGGACGTCACTGAACAGGCGGTCCTCCTAGGGAGGAGCGTTGCCACAATGTTGCCACGACTGGGGTCGACTCGGGGGGACTCCAGGAGACTGGAGGGGACGACCGCATGGCTGGAACGTGATGACCGACAAAGACTTATCGCCAGAAGTCCTTTGCCATCATTAACTTAAAAAATCGCGTGGTTCGGGTTCGACTCCCGCCGCCCCCACCAGTCTAGTTGCCACCACGCCACCGTGTTGACGATCGCCGGCGACAGCTACCGGCTCAAGGCCGCCACACGCCACCAGGCATCCCGCACGCCACAGGAGGTGCCACGGCAATAGCGCTCATCGGGACGTGGCCTCCCGTCGCTCGGCTCCGTCCGGCCACGTCCCGATGACCACGACAACTCAACAATGGAGGGTCCTTTTCAGGTTGCATTTCCATGTACAGAGAAGGCCGCGGCGGGGAGCGGTCCCGCCGCGGCGTTTCGTGCGTCAGGCGGCGGCGTAGGAGCGCAGTTGGTCGGTGATCAGTCGTCGAGGGATACGGCCCTGGGTTTTCAGCAGCGTCCGAAAGAATCGGACGGCTGCTCGCCGATTCCGGTGCGATTGCACGAGGATGTCCAGGACGTCACCGTCCTCGTCTACTGCGCGCCACAGATACTGTTGGCGACCCTGGATCGTGACGAACACCTCGTCGAGATGCCAGGTGTCTCCCATCCGACCGCGCCGCCGCCGCAGCTGCCGGGCGTAGACCGGACCGAACCGCTGGCACCACTGCCGAATCGTCTCGTAGGTGACCGTCACGCCTCGCTGCGCGAGGAGATCTTCAGCATCGCGGAAGCTGAGGCAGAATCGATAGTAGAGCCAGACCGCGTGGCTGATGATGTCGGGTGGGAATCGATATCCGTGATAGCTGACCGACTGACTCCTCATCGGCCTACTCTGCCACTCGTCGCCTCAACCTGACAATACCGGGCTGCGTGATATCGCTGGTCTTCATGATCCGCTTAGCACCAATCAGGGCACCAGCTTTGCTGCTGTTCGCGCAGCGCCTGCAGGTCAACCTGGATCGGAGTGAGATTAAGATCGTACATGGGGAACTGCCATTCGCGCACGATCCAGCTATAGACCTCGTCGGGGCGTTTCCGCAACAACCCGTGCTCGTCGAGTGTCTGGAGGGTCAGGGCGTTTATTTCCCTGATCTTTGTGCGGTGGGTTTCCGGCCCCGGTGCGTGGGCACGCCAAGTGGCGGCGACGACCGCCAGCGCTTCGGAGCTGATCGCGGCTACACTCGACAGATTGAGGGCCATCCTGACGGCGTCTGGCATCGGCGACGATGAGAACAGGAACTCCTCGAACACCGCTGGATCTGACCATCTGTGCCCATCATCATGGGCCACGTAGTCAACGTAGAATATTCCTTCTCGGTCCTGCGTGACCTGATTCCGGAATATCCAATCCACGTCGTTTGGACCGTCGAGGTAGAACTCCTCCCGATCGTTGTCGATGTACTCCTGGAGTTGCGCAAGCGTCGCCGGTCGCATCCCGCAGACACGTGCATAGAGGCCCTTCGCCAGATGATCGTTGAACCGCGCAAGCTGGCGCGAGAGCCTGTCGGCGGGCGACTGCGGACAGCGGACAGCATCTAGCAGGATCAGAACCTTCGCCGCTTCCTCCTCGGCAAGCGTCGTGAGCACGCGCGCGGCATGGGGCTGAGACGCTTTCGCCAATGTAAGGGCGCCGTCATGCAGCCGGCTGACGTTCTGTATGATCAGCTCCAGCCCTTCAGCGATGGCCGCGAAGAAGGCCGGTTCTCCAAGTTGCATCAGATCCTTGATCGCGCGAACTCTCATGGAATACCTCTTCGGGCCGATGCCTTCACGACGGAGATAATAACCGCCCGGAAAACCCCTTCTTGAAACGGCTGTTCGTCCATGCCGGCGGCTTCACGCCCGGGCTCTTCATGCGAACCCGCCGCTTAGGCGTTCGGCACGCCCCGGAGCCTGCAAGGGGCACGTGGCGGCCCTGACGGTCTTCGCGGCATCGCTCTCGTCGGCCCCTGGAGGCGGCGCGACTCGCGTTCCTCGAAGAGCTCGCCGAGGCCACGCTCGCCGACACCCGCAAGGACTATCTGGCCGAGCTGACCCGCGTGCCCCTGCTCATCATCGACGACGTCGGCGTGCGCAAGCTGCCCCACGCTGCCGCCGAGGACCTGCTCGAGACCGTAGCGCCCCCCCGTCGTCGCGGAGGTCGTTGCGCTCATCGTCGCGACCTCCGCGTCGCCAAAGGGAGGCGACGCTCCGCTACGCGGGCACGCTCCCGCAGCAGCTCGTTCTCCATCGACAGCTCGCCAATGTGGCGCTTGGCCGCATCCAGCTCGGCGGCCAGCGGCTCACCGGCCTGCGCCTTCAAACCCAGTTCAATACCGGCCAGCGCACGGGCCTTCCACGCCTCCAGGCGATAGACCTCCACACCGACTTCTCGCGAGACCGCATCAAGCGACTCGCCGCGCAGCAGCCGCAACACCACGTCTCGTTTCCGGCTTGCGCTCCACCGCTGGCCGGGTGCCAAGGCTCCCGACCCAATCGCCGCGCCGTTGGCGCTGACTCCGGTCGCCCTCCGGGCTCCCTCCGTCCGCGCCGACCCAGCTCCCTGCACTCGCCTCGACCCAACCATGCCCCCCACCTCCTTCGACATCGGATTCTCACTTAATCCGTGTCCAAGAAAACTGGGGGCGCCTCAGCGGCACATCCTCGTTCACGATGCGGACCGACGTCGCCGCGTCGGATCTGCCGTCCGACTCCGCCCGCTCGTCGCGCAGACGGCCCATCCGAGGTGCCCGTGGGTAACCCCACCTGTTGCGGTCTCCGATCCCAATTCATTCGAGGACGGTGCACTGGGTCCGCTGGAATCCGATGCAGAACGAGGGATGGAGCGAGGGGAACAAGAACCCTGGAATGCTTTAAGATGCATATGTATCAATGACTTACAAGACATTCACATCGGAAACCGTTTCTGCCGGGGCTTGAGGCCGCGCTCGACGATCCGGACGTGAGCGAAATCATGATCAACGGGCCGGGCAACGTGTGGCTCGAAGGCCACGGCCGGCTCCGGCCGCTAGCCGCGCCCGCGCTCGACGCGGCGGCGCTGGAGCGGGCGGCCATCCATATCGCCCGGCCCTTGGGCCTGGACCCGGCCACGACGCCGATCCTCGATGCGCGCCTGGACGACGGCTCGCGCGTGGCGATCTGCGTCCCGCCGGCCAGCCCGTCCGTCGCCATCACCATCCGGCGGTTTGGGACACGATCCTTTTCGGCCGCGCAACTGGTCGAACAAGGCGCGCTGCCCGCGCACATCCGTGACGAGGCCGAGCGGGTGTTGCACACCCGCCGGAATATCCTCGTGAGCGGCGGCACCGGGAGCGGCAAGACGACGCTGCTCAACGCGCTCATTGCCCTCATCCCCGACGACGAGCGGATCGTCGCCATCGAGGACACCTTGGAGCTCCGCATCGACTCCCCGAACTGCGTCCGGTTCGAGGCGCGCGGGGTACAGCAGGGAGCGGTCACGATCCGCGACCTCGTGCGCCACGCCTTGCGGCACCGGCCCGATCACATCGTCGTCGGGGAAGTGCGCGGCGGCGAAGCGGCCGACCTGTTGCAAGCCCTCAACACCGGCCACGGCGGCTCGCTCACCACCGTCCATGCGAACAACGCCGAAAGCGCCCTCTCACGACTGGCGAGCTGTGCGATGCAGGGCGGGGGCGATCTCCCGTGGGACGTGACCTGTCGGGGCGTGGTGGACGGGATCGCGATGGTGATCCACATGACGCGCCGCGACGGGCGGCGGTTCGTGGAAGAAGCCGCCGTGGTGAACGGCTACGACGCCGGAACGAATCAATGGGACGTACACCGACTCGACCGCGTGCCCGTCTGAGGCCGCGTCGCACGCCTCCTCACCCTCGCCGTCCTCGCCACGCGGCGGGCCGGCACACCAGCGCGCGCGCCCCCACATCACGAACCAGGAGACCCACCCCATGACCGACCTCACGACCACAGCAGCGGACACACTGCGTACGCGGGCGGCCAAGAGCCTGGACGCCATGCGCGCCGCCATCACGCGCGCGGACGCCGCGCGGTCCGACGCCGCGCACCAGGCGCGGGCCGCGCACGTCGTCGACGCGGCGCAGACCGCCGCCACGAACCATCTCGCGGCCGCCGACGCGTGGGAGGCGCTGGCGACCCACGCGGCGACACAGGCGAGCGACTGCCGACGCGGGGCCGCGCTGGCCGACCGCACCCGGCACCGCTGGGCGCGCTAGGCGTCGGCGGGGCCGACGTGGCGGCGAGCTGCCGGCGGCTCTTCGCCTCTGCGGACACGCGCGGCTCCTGGATCACCAAGGCGCTCTGGGCGCCGGCGGGCTGACGGGGAGGCGGCCCCGGCGCCCCCGTCTGGCGCCGGGTCATGCGTGGCGCGGGACCGCATCGGACGCGGCCCGGGCCTCGTCCAGGATCCATGCCCGGAACGCCCGCACCTCGGGCCGCTGCCGGGCGGCTGCCGTGATGAAGAGGCAGCCACGTTCGGGCGCCTCGGCCCGGCGGTCGAAGAGCGGGACCAGCACACGCGCTTGACCGTCTGCAACACACGTGACCATGGATCTGAGTCCAAGCAGCCTGCCGGCCCGAATGCTCATCCTCTTGTTGTGCGCCATCAGCCCTGCTCCGCGGCGGCAGTCGGGTAGCGCGCACCGCGCCGCGCCAGGTCGCTCCGCTGACCTCCGGTCCCTGTCACGTTCGCTGCTACTGCGCTCCTGGTCCTCCCGTCACCGCTCCCGCACGGCCTCCTGCCGAGGTCGCTCATCCCCTTCCGCCAGCTCTCCGTGAGCGGAAGGGCAATCACGCCCACAACGGACAGGAGACAACCAATGGCGCACAACAAAGACGACAACCCCACCGCCAACCGCCCGTGGTTCGGACCCATCCCCACCGGCGGAGATTGGAACCCGGCCCACGGCGCCGATCCTGACGTTATCGACTTCCACCGCTACGCGGCCGGCGAGCCAGAGCACATCGTTCTCTCATCGGTCGACACGCTCACGCGCCTGAATCGCATCCGTTGGCGACGAACCTAACCGTCGCCAACGGCTCCACACCAGCGCCCAGCTGCCCATCTCTCACTTCGACTTCCGCAACACCTATCCGCCCCTTCCGACTCCCGCCGCTACGCGGACGAACGCGGGAGCCAGGTCCCAACGCCCCCGACTACGCTCCACACCCGGACGGCCTACACTCCCAACCGCCGCGATGACTCTGCATCCGGCGCCACCTATCCACCGACACGACCCCGCCAATCTCGCCGCATGTTGTCTGCCATCAGCCCCGCTCCGCGGCGGCAGTCGGGTAGCGCGCACCGCACCGCGCCAGGACGCTCCGCTGACCTTCGGTCCCTGTCACGTCCGTTGCCACGGCGCTCCTGTTCCTCCCTTCGCCGCTCGGCCGCGGCCTCCTGTCCAGGTCGCTCATCCCCTTCCGCCAGCTCTCCGTGAGCGGAAGGGCAATCACGCCCACAACGGACAGGAGAAACGAAATGGCAAACAACACCAACGGCAAGCCCGTCGCGGAGATCCGAGTCGGCAGGATAATCGCCACCATCTGGCAGAACACCCCCACGGACGAAGGCGTGTTCTACAGCGTCCACATCACCCGCCTGTTCCGCCGCGGCTTGAACTGGGACCGCACGCCCGCATTCGGCCGCGACGACCTGCTGACGGTCGCGAAGGTCGCGGACCTCGCCAACACGCGGATCTACGAGTTGCAGAACGCCATCGAATTCCGCAACCCGCAGGACGACGCCGACGACGCCGGCGCCGCCTAACGCACGAAACGCCGCGGCGGGACCGCTCCCCGCCGCAGCCTTCTCTCTGTACATGGAAATGGCCACCTGAAGAGACCCCCCATCGTTGAGCTGTTGTGGTCATCGGGACGTGGCCGGACAGAGCCGAGCGACGGGAGGCCACGTCAGCGCTATTGCCGTGACACCTCCTGTGGCGTGCGGGACGCCTGGTTGCGTGTGGCGACCCACGCGGCGACACAGGCGAGCGACTGCCGGCGCGGGGCAGCGCTGGCCGATCGCACCCGGCACCGCTGGGCACGCTAGGCAGCGGTGGCGGGCACCGTTGCCCAGTTCCGTGTCCGAGGTCGAGTTCGGTGCGTCCGTCGACGAGTCCATGCGCAGCGTCGTCGCTGCCGACGCCGTGTCCCCAACGACCACACAATAGGGGGCAGTGCCCCCTATCGATTCAGGTATTCTTCCCCTATGCCCCTCGATCGTGCGAAGGCATGGAATCCCCCATTTGTACAGGCCGAGGCACGAGTGCGTATGCCGTTCACGAGGAGTCCCCGTCCCCGGGGGAGGCCACCCGAGCGGGCGCGGCGGGCCCCGGCCCCTTCGCACACCGCCCGGCGGCGTTGGTCATCGGCACGGCGGTCGTGACGACCGTGCTGCCCGAGATCCCGCCCGAGACGCTGGCCGAGTGGCAGCGCGTGGTCGACCTGACGGCACGGCTCGCCCGGGTGCCGGCGAGCCTGATCATGCGCACCGAGCGTCCGACGCACACGGTCCTGGTGAGTAGCCGCACCGAGGGCAACCCCTACGCTGTCGGGCGCGAGTACGATCTGAACGCTCTGCTCTATTGCCAGGGCGTATTCGACAACGACGGCGAACTCGTGGTCGAGGACGCGACCCGCGACCCGGTCTGGGCGGCCAACGAGGATCTGGCCGACGGGATGCGCTTCTACATCGGCTATCCCCTGAAATGGCCCAGCGGCGAGGTGTTCGGCACGATCTGCGTGCTCGACCGTGAGCGCAACGACCACGCGCTGCTGTTTCGCGAGGGGCTGCAGGCGTTCGCCGGCGTGGTCGAGGCGAACCTGCGTTCGCTGGTCGAGATCGCCGAACGCCGGCGGCTCGAAACCGCCCTGCAGCAGTCGCTCGACGAGACTGCACGGCGTGTGGTCGAACGCACCCGCGAACTGCAGGACGCCAACACGGCGCTGCGCGTGCTGCTCGGCAATGTCGAGCAGTCCAACGAGGCGCGCAACGAGCAACTGCGGCAACAGATCGAGACGCTGGTGATGCCGCATGTGGCGAAGCTCGCGCGGCTCGTGGAGCGCGACAGCGCGGCCGTGGAGTACGTGCGCCTGATCGAGACCCACCTCACGACCCTCACCTCGTCGCTGTCATCGAGGCTGGCGCGCGTGTTCCAGGCCTTGACCGCGACCGAAGCCGACGTCGCGCATCTGGTGATGCGCGGCCTGACCACGAAGGACATCGCCGCCACGCTGTCGCGGGCGCCGAGCACGATCGACTTTCACCGCAACAACATCCGCGGCAAGCTCGGCGTGGAGCGGCGCGTGACCTTGCGCGCGTACCTGCTGTCGATCCGCTGAGCGGGTGCGCCGGCGCCGCGGCGGGCTCCCGAGACCGGGCACAGGACCGGCGAGCGGACAGCCCACCAACATGGGGGGTTCCCCCTCATAACCACCCGCGATCTTCTCGTCTACCCATCCTCCCGGCGCGTTTGTAGCATGGCCTCTAC